>JAOACV010000462.1 GCA_026417675.1 Verrucomicrobiia bacterium | reverse complement strand
GAAGTGGACATCGCCCGCATCGCTGCCGCCGGGCGTGGTTCGCCGGAGAGCAAGCTCTGGGGCGAGTTGGATGCCGCCTCGCGCGATTTCTCCGCCGAGGTTCGCCGCAAACAAGCTGAAGGTGTAGGTGATCTGATTCCGCGCAAGCTGATATTGCACCACGGGCAGGTAGCCCTTGCACAGTGTCTTGACGCGCTTGTCCACGGGCACGGGTGGATTGTCCAAGAAGAACATCAGCTCCCCGAATCCCGTGTAGATGTATCCCTCAGGTGTGACCTCGCTGGCGACCGGCGCGAAGAGCGTGCCGATGGCATCCGTCGGGTGCCAGAAATATGAGAACGGCTCACCCGGCGCGTCCATGTCCGGATTCAACATGCCTCCAGTGATCTGGGCCTCGATGCTGGGGCTACCGAGCAGATAACCAAACAATAGTGTGACGGCAACGCTTCTGAGTTTCATGTTAGGCCATCCTTCCTGTCTTCTTATTTCAGTCCCGTGCGCAGGAACTCCTCGTAGCGCCGGCGATACTCCGCTTTGTAGTCGCTGACTGCTTGCTCATAGCTCAGCCGCGGCGCGGCGGGTTTGATGCGGCCGGTGAGCGTGACTTGGCGCGTGGCGGACGTGAGCACGATGTGGCCGGACTCGATGGTGGCCGGTTTGCCGTCGGCTGTCGCGGACGCGAGGTCGAAGAACCACGGGATGCGCACCAGAATTCGCCGGGGCTGGTTGCGCGTCGGAGCCGACAGACTCAGATGAACGGAGTCGGCGGCGGCTTTGAGTGTGAACGTGATCGGGCCGAAATTGGTCGGCGCTTTGGTCGCGGCGATTTCCTTGCCTGGCCTCAGCCATTCGGGCGAGACGGCGGAAAGCAGGTAGAGGTCCTCGCCCGATTCGCGGATGAGCATGTTGCGCAGCAGTTCGATTGTCTTGGCCGACGCGGCGCCGTCGGGCAGGAGGTTGTGGCTGCCCTCGCCGAAATCGCGCGTGCCCCACGGCACGGTGCCGAATTCCTGCGGGGCGTGGGTGGAGGAGGTGTGCACCAGCAGCGCGTAGAGGTCGGCCACGGCCGCCTGCTGGTCCTCGGCCGTCCCGCGGACCAGCGCGTTCTGGGCGTTGTTGGGCGTCTGCCAGTAGTGAATGCTCGGCGCGGCGTTGAAAAGAACACCCTGCGCGTCGACCGTGGGCAGGCCCGCACGCTCGGTGTCGGGCCAGTCGGGCGCGCCGCGTTTGGCCACCGCGCGCGGCAACAAGAACGGCAGCAGGCCCTCGACATACGTCGAGCGCGACTGCCGGATCGTCGCCGTCACGCGCGGATCGAACGGCTCAAACAACTGTTCCGGGTAGAGCATCAGCAGGTTGTCCCAATGGTTGCCCCACGAGTCGCCGTCTAGCGCCGAGGTGATGACGCCACCGGTGGTTTTCAGCTTGGCGTTGAGTGCCTTTTCAAACACCTTCCAGAAGTCGTCGAACTCGGCTTGAAAGGCGCGGGCATCGTCGGGCTTGCCGGCGGCTTGAGCCAGCCGGATCGCGCCCTTGAGGCCGATGAGATTCCACACCTGTTGTCCGGTTTGATGGATGCCGGCCAACATGGCATCGTCCACGATCTCCACCGGCGGCAGCAGTCCCGCCGGATCGGAGCGGCGCGTGCGTTTGATCCATTCCACGCCGGCCACGACGCCGGGATAGACCTCGTCGAGAAACGCGCAATCGCGGGTCAGTTCCCAGTGCCGGCCCCACGCCCAGAGCGCGTAGCCGGTCATTTCCCACCACCATTGTTCTTTGCGTCCGGGCAGGCCGAAGTTGCCGTCGGGGAATTGCATTTTCCTCGCGTAGAGCAGGCAGCGTCGCGCGGCTTCCTCCTGGCCGACCATGTCCAGCGCGATGTCCATGCTGGCGGCGTTGCCGACGTAGTAACGGTGGTATTGGAACTTGTTGACGTTCATCACCCAGTCGTCGCCGATCTTGTCTATCGCCAACAGTTGGGTCGTCGTGTTGGCCAGCAGGTATTCCTGAACCTTCCTCTCCGGCAGGCGCAGCGGATTGCGCCGGCCAACCAAAGCGGTCCATTGTGCGACGACCTTGTCGAGTTCCTTCCGGCCGTCGGCCTGTCGCACCAGTTGCGCTTCGGGGCCGTCAAGAGGCAACGGCACGATGGGCATCTTGAAGAGGAGCTGCTGGCGCTCGCCCGGCTGGAGGATGAGCCGATACATCACGAAGCCCATCGGCAGTTGTGGATTGTGGGCCTGTGATTTCGCGGGATACTCCAGCACTTTGCCGGAGAGAAAACGCACCGCCCGAATGCCGGCCTCGTTCAGCGCGAGCGCCGCCACTTGCGGCTGCGGAGTGGTGGGAAACTGATACAGCAGCCGGCCGTCGCGCGTCAGTGAGTCTTTGGTGAACGAATAAATCCACGTCTGCCTGAAACTGGTCTGATCCTTGGTCAGACGCGCCGGCATCAGGTCAAACCGCTGCCCGAACCGATAATCGCCCGCGACGGTCAGGCGCGTGCTCGGCGCCGCGAAACGATAGGCCGTCGAGAAAAACGCCGCCCGCTGCTCGCCGGCTTCGTTGGCGATGTCAACTTGGGCGAAATTGACCGGCAGTCCCTCCAGCGAGCCTCCCAGATCCGACGCGAACAGCGTGAAGCGATACCGCACGCCGTGCCGGACCAACTGATACTCAACGATTGGCAGATAACCGTCCCGCAGCGTCCGGTGCCGCACCCGGATCGGCTCGGCTGGATTGCCGACGAAGAACATCAGCTCGCCGCAACCGGTGTAGATGTAACCTTCGGGCGTGACCTCGCTGGCCACCGGCGCCAGCCATGCGCCGATCACATCGGTGGGGTTCGCAAAATAGCAGAACGGTTTGTCGGGCGGGTCCATCGCCGGATCGAGCATCCCGCCGCTGATGTCCTGCGCCGACAAGGGCCTTATCGCTGCCAGCAGCGTGAGAACGCTAAAAATAAGCTTGCGTAGTGTGGACATGGTTCCTTCCTCCAATTCTCAGTTTGTATCGAGCACCGGCTGCACTTCGACAAAGTTGCAGATGACTTGCTGGCCGACAGGGGCGCCGGGGGCGGCGGGCCTGGCCCAGTCGGAGATGTGAAGCTCCGCGGTCGGGCCGTTGGCGCGAAACCGCAGCCAGTGATAGGTCATCCAAAACGGCGCTTTGGTCGTGAACGATTTCACTTCGCTGCCGCTGCGAAAAGGATGGCTGAAACCGCCGGGCAAA
>JAOACV010000461.1 GCA_026417675.1 Verrucomicrobiia bacterium | reverse complement strand
ACCCCGTAGTTGCTCAGCGGGTTGATGTGTTCGGCGTCGCTCGCCGTGGGCGGCTCGTGAATGTTCATCATCAACGGCACGCTCGGCCCGTAAATGTCGCAGTCCATCAGGCCAACCTTCTGACCGAGCCGGGTCAGCGCGCAAGCGAGGTTGACCGAAACGGTGGTTTTTCCCACGCCGCCCTTGCCGCTGGCCACTGCCAGAATCCTGTCCACGCCCGGCACGCGCTGCGGCGTCGGCAGACCACCATGTGCGGCGGGTTGCGCGGGAGCCGTGGTTTGCACATCCACTTTCACGCGCGCGACGCCGGGCAGCTTGCGCAACACGGCTTCCGCCCCGTCGCGAATGATGTGGCCGATGTCCGCATTTGCGGAGGTCACTCTCAGATCCACGGCCACTTCGTCTCCGTTGATGGAGATATGCCTGACCAAGCCGAAGGAAACAATGTCGCGGCTGAAGCCGGGATATTTCACCTGTTTGAGTGATTCGAGAACTTGATCCTGAGTCAGCATGGGTATGATCGGCTTGGAAAGGGCGAAGCGAGGCGCGATCTCTGGAGCTACTTAGTCGCGCTGGCCTCCGCCGACGGAACCGCCGCCCCCCGTTTCCCGCGCGCCGGCAATTCCTCGACGAGCGCCGGCTTCGGCTTGATCAGGTCGGCGAGCGTGGTGTTGGCGAACAAATCCAAAATGCGTGCTTGCGCCTCGGTGAATAGCGCGCACACCGTGCAGTTGGCGATCCGGGACTGGTCCCAGACGCAGACAGGCTCGTTCTCGGTGCATGATTTCAGCGCCAGCGAACCTTCGATGGCCTCCATGAGCTGCAGGACGGTGATTTTGTCAGCGGGTCGCACCAGCCGGAACCCGCCGCCCACGCCGCGCTGGCTCTCCACCAAACCGGCGTGTGCAAGGCTCTGGACGATCTTGGCCAAGAAACTGCGCGGGATGTTCTCCGACGCGCTCATCTCCTCAATCATCACCAACCGGTGCGGCGCCTGCCGCGCCAGATAGAGCGCCGCCAGCAACCCGTATTCAGTGGCTCTTGTAACTTGCATAATCTCCGGCATCCACGCCGACCGGGCTTCTCATGTGCCGCACAGCATAGAGTGCGTCTCGCGAAAGTCAAACCGACTCTGGCTAGGCGCTTTGAAAGACCCTGAGAAACCCCGCGGCGAAAAAGGCTGGATTCTCCGCCCGTTTCACGCCAAACAACAACGCCATGAATTTCGAACTCGCCGCAAAGAATCTTGACGCCGAATCGCTCGCCGACCGTCTCGCGGCGCTGCAAACGCTGCGTTGGCTCGAATCCCCCTCCCTGCCGCGCATCGGCCCGGCCCTGCCTTCCTACGACCACATCCATACCCGCGCGAGCTACGGCGATGCGGCCCCCGGCGTGTTTTCCGCCAGCCACATGGTCTGGGCTGCTCACGAGGCCCGCGCAACCTCCACCCTGATCGTCGAACACGAATCCTTCGCGCACATGGACGAGGCGATCCAAGGCGTCCGCATCGTCAACCACGGCATGCCCGAACCGCTGAAGCTGGCGCTCGCCATCGAGTTCAAGGCACCCTTGGATTTGCGTGACCCGGACGCGAAGCGACTCGGCGACTACATGTTGAAAACTTGGGGCCAAGGCGAAGCCGCGTGGGTCGTCGGCGTCGGCGCGACACTGACGCCCGAACTGGAACAGTTGGTCCGGCAATTTCAGCAAGCCAAGCGCATCCGCAGCGAACAAAACCTCGCCAGGTTGCGCCAATGTCTCATGTTGAAACACGACCTGACACTCGCCGACGTGCTCACGCCGGAGGGCAACATCACCGACCGCCAGTTGTCCTTCGCCGTCGCCGCGGCGGAACTGGGCGACGTGGACGACCACACACTCGCCCGCCGCGCCAGCGCCGTGCGCCGCATGTTGAATCCCGGCGGCCCCGCCTACGCGCCGTTTCCGCACGGCCTCCCGACGTTCCAAGAACTCACTGCTAAACTCGCGCAAATGGGGATGATGCCGGCTTTCACCGCGCAACTTCGCGGCCAGGAGCTCGCCGACGTCGCACCCGCCCTCAAATCATGGGGCATGGCCGCCCTCGACACCGCCGGCATCGAACCATTCGAGCCGGATGCGGAGAAGCAAATCGAGTTCCTCTTCCGTCTCGCCGAGCAACACGGATTCGGCGTTGTCGGCGGCAGCGACTATCGCGGCGTCGGCACCGGCTGGACCCAACACGCCGCGTGGATGAACAACCCAATGCTTCGGGAGACGATCGAGCGGGTCGCTTACCGCTTCTGAACCGCGTTCGCAATCTTTTTGATGACCATGAGGCCGGCCGGCGACTATGCCGCAGCGTGGCAAGAGGAAGGTAAAGAAGATACACAGAAAGCAGAATGCGGATGGCGGAGAGGCAGGGATTCGAACCCTGGGTAGCCTTTTACAGCTACAACGGTTTAGCAAACCGCCCCTTTCGGCCGCTCAGGCACCTCTCCAACACGCTTGAAATCTGGCACTTATAGGCAGCGTGGAGCTGCGTTTTTTCGGCTGCGCGAGGTTTCTTGCACACCACAATTGCTCCGACACGTGGTTAAAGAAAAATGTTGAGATCCAAGAAAAGAAAGAACTAATGGCCGCGTATTTATAGCCGCCGACGCCGCACCGGGCAAGCTGGTTTTGCGGCGAATCTGGTCTCGTGCCAATGTCCCCGAATTGTCAGTGGGCGGCGAGAACGTGAGAAAGAGGCTCAACTGATGCGTGGCGAGGCAGCGGGGTTGTTGATCCTGCTGCTGGAGTGCAAGCGAGTGTGTTTAACGACTGTGAACGCGGATCCGGATTGGACCGCAACTGAGAATGGGTGAACACCATCCGCTCGCGCGTGCTCCGAATTCTTGGTTGCATTCGGCCCTTGGTTTCCGAAACAATTCGTGCCTGCTATGGACCACGAAGAGCGTTTCCATGACCTGAAGAAGGCGTTTGCAGCGGTGACCTATGACCCCGGCTGGTGGTGGAAGGTGTTGATCGGCGGGCCGATGTTGTTTTTTCCACTGACATTCCTGATCCCGCTGGGTTTCACGATGGAGGTGCTGCGTCGTGCCAAGAACAATCCCGACGGCTTCTGCCTGCCCAGCTTCAGCCTAGTTTTCTGGGGTCAGTATCTCCGCGAGGGGTGCGTCAAATTGGTGATCGCGTTCGGCACGCTGATTGTGCCGGTGCTGGTGCTGTCTCTTATACACATCTGACGCTGCCG
>JAOACV010000460.1 GCA_026417675.1 Verrucomicrobiia bacterium | reverse complement strand
TTGTTTCCCCAAGCCACGACCTTGCCGTCAGCATTCAGCGCCAGACTGTGTGTAGTGCCGGCGGAAATCGCCACCACATTGGTCACGCCCGTAGGCGTCGCGAGTTGCCCGACGCTGTTGTCTCCCCAAGCGGGCAGCGAGGGCGATGTGGAGGCGCCCGCGCCCGTGCCATAGATCCGCACTGTGCAAGCTGTCACCGTTCCGGTCTGACCAGCCGCCCGGTCTGCGACTTGGAGGCTCCAGATTCCTCTGGAGCTTTCGCCCCAGTGACGCGTCGTCATGAAGGTCCAGTTATAGTTGGCGGCGTTATCCGTCCTCAACTCCGCGAGCCGGCTCTGCATGCCGCCCGGCGAAGTCAGCGTGATCACCAAGTCGCCGCGCCGCGGATGCGTGATGTTGACGGTTACCTCCACGTGCTCGACCCGCAGCGTCGGATAGGAGGTGTCGAAGTCAAATGCAATGCCGACGCCCGCCACATTGTTGTCGGGAATCGGCAGCGTCAGTCCGCTTTGCGCGATGAAGACATTTGTCTCCGGACCGAGGTTGGCCCAGCTCTGGGCCAAGCTCACGGCCCTTTCGGCGTTGACCAATCCCGCCCCGAACTTGGGGTGGAAGCGAAACCCGGCGCTGTGGGCAACCCAATCGGGGTCTGAGGGCGAGTTCATGGTCGCCGATCGAATCAGTATTTCCTGCACGTCACGCCAAGTTAGGCTGGGGTTGGCTTGTAGCATCAGAGCGATCACCCCGGACACAATCGGGGCCGCCGCGGAGGTGCCGTTGAACAGTTGCGTGTAGTCCACATCGCTCAGATCGCCCAGCGTTCCAGAGTAATTGTAACCGTTGTTGCCGAGCATGTCCGTCGTCGTGATGCCGATGGGCGCGATGTAGTAATCACTGCCTGGAGCAGCCACCAACAAACTGGCCCCAGGCTCGCTGTAAAACGTTTTATCTCCGCGGTCGTTGACCGCGCCGACCTGGATGACAAACCTGGAATTCGCGAGAGTATGCGAATTGGCGTCCCACCCGTTTTGCGCGCCATTGCCGGCTGCAAACACGTAAATCGTCCCCAAACCGCCGCGCCCCGTCAACACACCATTGGCCAATGCGTTGGTCTCGGGAGCGCTTGCGGCGTAAAACGGAATATATCCCCAACTGTTGTTCTTGACCTGGATCAAATTATTGCCTCTGGCGAAAGCAGCCGCCACAGAGTCTGGATCCGTGTAAACGCCTATCGGCAGGCGCAATCCTGCCAGTCTCGACTCATACGCCACGCCGCACACGCCCAAGTTGTTGTCACCTCGCGCAGCCGACAAGCCCGCCACGCACGTCCCGTGTCCTGCCCCTGACCACGTCGGGTTGGGGCTGGGATCATTGTTGCCGTCCACGTAGTCCCAACTCAGAGCCAGGTCCACGTTCGGGGCAAGGTCGGGATGGGCGATTTGCACACCGGTGTCCAAAATGCCAATCGTAATCCCGTTGCCATGCATCTTCGTCCCCGTGCCATCATAGAGATCCCACACACTGCTCACGGCGACGTCAACGCCCGGCGTGCCTCCGTTCTGGCCCGTATTGCGCAGATGCCACTGGTTGCCAAAGTAAGTGTCGTTGGGAGTGTAGTGCAGAATCGTCCGGGCCGCCAACAGCGGTTCCACAAACTCGACTCCTGGTTGCTGTTGCAATCGCTCCGCAAGCGTCAGCATCGCGCCCGGCTGGTTCACCTGGAATATGAAACATCCGGGCGCGTAAGACAGCTCCCCAAGCGAAACTGCGCCCAAGCTTTGGGCAAGCGCCTGGGCGTTCGTTCCACGTGCCAGCCGAACGAAGACCTTTTTCGTCGAAACACGGCGCGTGAACTCGTTTCGCGGACTTCCCTTTTCATAGAGCACCAACTCGACCTGATCTCCTAGCGTCGCTTGGAGCTGCTCAGCGTGCTGTCGCACCGCCTCCGCATTGGGCTGCGCAGGGATTTGCATCGTCCACTGTTCGCCGGTCGGTCGGGTCCTTTGCAGCTCATCGGTCGCGACATCAAACTGTCGCAACACGCCGCCGGACAGGATTTGGTAGGTATCCTTCAGCCTGTCGGCCGCCTGTGCGGCGATCACCGTCAGGACTGCCAACGCCGCCAGGATGTGCTGAAGAATCCGCGTTCGCATGGCCATCCTCATCCGATCCGGTTTGCGGCGGAGACGCTCCAGCATCTCCGCGCCGTTCCGCGCCAACCGGTTTTATGGTTCGCCATCACTTCCAATCTTCTTCGGCTTAACTTTTCTGGCGCGCAGCTTAACTTGCCCCCGAACGGGTTTGCAAGGGCGATGTAAATCGCGGTGCGGCGCAACAAGGCTGCTCAAAACCGTTTTATTTCAGGTGGATCGCGTTCTCCGAACGCGATAATTCGTGCAAGGCAGACGAATCGCGTTCGGAGAACGCGATCCACCCCGGACCTTGCAGCGGCCGCGGCTCGACGCGGAGCTTGTGCAAGCGCGGGCCTGACGCTAGAGTAAGCGGCCTTGCGCGAAGCCGTGGAGTCAGCCAAAAGGATGCCATGCCACAAAATCACTTCTTTACCGCAGCGGACCGTCCCCATGTGCTGCCGCCTATGACGCCCAGTTCGGTGGCCGAGACGGGCATGTCGTTGACCCAAATCGCCGAACTGGCGTTGAAGATCCTTTACGTCCGCGGCGAACTGACCGCGCAGAACCTCGTGCAGGAGATCTGTCTGCCTTACGAGCCGATCATGAAGGCCGCGCTCGAATACCTGCTGAAGGAACAATTGGCCGCGCGCGCCGGCAGCCGCGGCCTGGGCGAGATGGGCTTCGTGTATGTCCTGGCCCACAAGGGCGCCGAGCGCGCCCGCGAGCTGATGCAGATCAACCAGTATGCCGGCCCCGCGCCGGTGACGCTGGGCGATTATCACGCGGTGGTCGAAGCGCAGACCATCACCAATTTCTCGGTCGAAGACACCAAGCTGCGCCGGGCGTTGTCGCATCTGGTGGTGAGCGACGAATTGCTGGAGCAGCTTGGGCCGGCGGTCAACAGCGCGCGTTCGATCTTCCTGCACGGTCCTCCGGGCGACGGCAAAACGGTTCTTGCGGAAGCCTTGAGCGCCACGGCGTCCGGCGAGGTTTACATCCCCTACGCCATCTCGGTGGAGGGCTATATCGTGCGGGTGTTCGACCCGATTGTTCACGAACCGGTGTTGGTGACCGAGGAGGGCAAGCCGCCGCCAGTGGCCGCGGTGGGC
>JAOACV010000045.1 GCA_026417675.1 Verrucomicrobiia bacterium | reverse complement strand
GGCGGGGCGCGAGGATGGCGCGCGTCGGACAGGCGTCCATGCAGCGGGCGCAACTTCCGCAATAATTCCGAGTCATCGGCGCATCGGGTTGCAGGGCGACATCGAGCAGGATTTCGCCGAGCAGCAGCCATTGGCCGAACCGCCGGTGGAGCAGCATCGTGTTCTTGCCGATCCAGCCCAGCCCGGCCCGCTGCGCCAGTTCGCGCTCCAAGATCGGCGCGATGTCCACACAAGCTTTCGCTTGCGCGCCTGGCGCCAGCGCGCGAATCGTTTCAATAAGCGCCGCCAACTTTTGTTCGATCACCAAGTGGTAATCGTCGCCCAGCGCGTAGCGGGCGATTCTACCCTGGACCGAGGTTGATGGGGACAGCGCCGCGTGGTAGTTCATCGCCACAACGACGAAGGATTTTGCGCCGGGCAGGAGAAGCACCGGGTTTGCGCGCCGTTCGACACGCCTGGCGAGGTAGGCCATTTCGCCGTGCCGGCCGTCCGCGAGCCACTGTTTGAAGAAGGCGGCGTGGGCAGACGGATCGGCTGTGGTGATGCCTACCAGGTCAAAGCCCAGCGCGCAGGCTTTCTCTTTGATCTTCGTTTCCAGTGACACGGCAGCTTAGGGCGACGAGGGGACGGCCCGTGACTTCATCCGTGCCTGTGTGATTCGCCGCCGTGATGGTGCCGGTAAATCGCCACCACTTCCTCGACCACCTCGTCGAGCGTCTTGCCGCACGTGTCCACCAACGTGCCCGCGGCCCGATAGAGCGCCTCGCGTTTCGTGAACAGTTCCTTCACGCGCGCATGGCGGTCGGGCGCCTTCAACAACGGCAAGTGTTGTTTGTGGGCGGTGCGCTGGTGCGCGGTGTCAGCGTCCACCCAGAGAACGATCAGCACGCCGTTGTGGCGCAGGGCGTGGAGATTGTCCGGGTTGAGCACAACGCCGCCGCCTGTGGCGATGACGCAGCCGTCGGTGCGGGCCGCAAGCTCCTTGACCACCGCCGCCTCAATGCGCCGGAAATAATGCTCGCCGTCCAGTTCAAAAATCTCAGAAATCCTCCGCTGCTCGCGCTGTTCGATAACCACGTCCACGTCCACGAAGTCGCGGCCCAGCCGCCCGGCGACGCGGCGGCCAATGCTGCTCTTGCCGGAACCCATGAAGCCGATCAAAACGAGGTTTTTCATCAAAGACGGGTCCAACGCGCGCTTGAACGCCACGCGAAACGGGCTAACCCTAGCGCAGCGCGTCCCGCCTGACAAATGCCACGCCTTCCATTTCCACCAGCAGGTCCGACCGGCAAACGTCCGCCACCGTGTAGATGATTGGCACCTTCCCAAATCGCTGCTCACACACCGCGCGACAGACTTGGTAGTCCTGCGGCCGTTTCACATAGACGCGCACGCGCGCCATGTCGGCCAGCGCCGCCCCCGCGCCGCGCAGGCCGTGGTCGGCAACGTTCTCATGCGAGATGAGCCGTTCGATGTTGTCAATGGTCTGTTCGGTTTGCATCCGCGGGTCGCCCACGTGCTGGGTCTTGGAGTTGACGATGCTAGCGGTGCCGGAGACCCACATCGTCACATGCTCGCCCATAACCGCCGCCATCGCGCGGACGAACTTGGGACTTTTCGGGGAATAGACGCGCTCGTATTGATAGACGGGCGTTTGGAGCGGGTTCTCCAACGGCAGCCACATCACGTCCTTGCGCAGCGTATCCACCGCCGTGGCGCTCATGGCCAAGCCGCGTCCTTTCATGCCAATGCCTGTGCTGGCCGGATAGACCGCGCGCTCCACGCGCGGCATCAAATGCCCCCGGCCAAAACGAATCCGCCGATAGAAATCCGTCCGCGCGCGGTTCAGCTCCATGTAGCGCTCCAAGTCGCCTTCCGGGCCGGTGATGTGGCCCAGATAGAGCCAGGTGCGAACGACGTGATCGAAGCCAACGCCCGCCTTTTTCAGCATCGCGTCCAACTGCCGGAAACCTGCCAGTGACTGTTTGTAAACTTCGCCCCTCGTTGCGGGCAGCGCCACGCCGCCGCAGTAGGTCCACGTGATCTGATTGCAGGTCATCGTGAGCACGTTGGGCAGGGGCCGCCGGACCTGCACATCGCCGCCGACCGCCCACGCTTCAATCGCCAGCGCCGCGCCGTCACAGGGCGGCTGCCAGACATACGTCGTCACTGGCTGTTCCGCGCCGTAGTGCGCGGCGAAGACGCGCTCGCACGCGGCTTGGTCCTTCGCGTCCCTCAGGAACACCGTTTGCACCGTCACCGTTTGCAGGCCGCGCTGTTTCTTCAGAGTCGCGCGAATCGTGCGGACCGCTTCCCCCGCCTGTTCGTCAACCGGGCCGCGGCTCGCCGGTGTAACCATCAGGACGGCACGCGTGGCCTTTCCCCAATGAATGACGGAATACGCCGCGCCGCGAACACGATGGTGTTCGACCACTCTCGGCGCGGACGCAACGCCCGTTGTCTTGCAGCTTTTGATCTTCACTCGCTTGTCTCCTCCGCCAAAAATGCCGTGCATAAGCTTTCTAACCCGCCCGCCGGCAAAAGCAATCCGAAAGTCGCGACCTCCGAGCGCCGGAGCGAAAGTCGGAACGTCCGGACGCCCGTGTTTGAGCGGGGGCGAAACCTCACAATGACGTGGGATGTTTGTCCGGCGCGTTTTGCTCGATGGCGCGGCACAGCTTGTCCAAAGCGGCTTCGGCGTCCAATCCGTCAAGGTTGACGGTCAGGTTCGCCAGTCGCCGGTAGCGTGGCGCGCGCTCGCGATACAACTCCGCGAAATGGTCGAACGGGGCCTTTTCATCCAGAAACGCCGGCATCCCGGCGCGGGTCACCCGCGCGACCAATTCCTCCACCGAGACCTCCAAATACACGATCAGTCCCAGTGCGCTCAACAATTCATCCACCTTGGGATTCAGGGCCGTGCCGCCGCCGACGGCGATGACGGCACCGCCTTTGGACTCGCATTCGCGCAGGTAAAGCTCGCAGACCGCGTTGGTTTCCAACTCACGGAAGTAATCCTCGCCGTGCCGGACGAAGATCTCGCGAAAACTTAACTCCTCGCCCGTCTCACAGGCGTAGCGCGCTTCGATCAAGCGATCCACGTCGTAGAACGGACACCCCCACCGGGCCGCTAGGGCCGACCCCAGCGTGGTCTTGCCGCAATGCTTCATGCCAATCAGGGTGACGTTCATGAGACCGAAACGCAAAACGTGAAACGCAATCGCTCACGTTTCACGTCTTACGTTTTACGTTTTCGGCTGCGCCTACTTGTTCTTGATCAACGACTGAAACGCCACGTGCTGCATATAGTGGTCGAGCAAGATGATGGCCATGAACGCTTCGGCCACGGGCCACACCCGCGGCACGATCGTCGGGTCGCGGCGCGTCACCGCCGCCAGTTCGGCGTTCTCCAGCGAGACCTTGTCAATCGTGTGCTGCGGTTTGGCGATGGTCGGCGTCGGCTTAACGGCGAGCCGGACGACGATGTCCTGGCCGGTGGCCAGACCGCCGGTGATGCCGCCGGCGTTGTTGGAGCCGAACGTGACCTTGCCGTCCTTGGCGAACATCTGGTCGTTGCACTGGCTGCCGGTCATGTCCTTGACCGCGTAGCCGGCGCCGCTCTCTACCGCCTTGACGGCCCCGATGCTGAGCATGCGGCCAAACTCGCCGTCGAGTTTCTTGAACACCGGCTCGCCCATGCCGGCGGGCACGCCGGTGGCCACCACCTCGACCACGCCGCCGCTGGAATCGCCGGCGCGCGTGATCTCCAGGATGCGCTCATACATTTTGTCGGCGGTTTCCAAGTGCGGGCAGTTCAGCTTCGGATGGATGCCATATTGCTTGCGGACCTCTTCTTCATCGAGGATGCGGACTTTCTTGGCGACCTCCGGCACCTCCTTTTCGAACTCGGCGAGCACGGCCATCTTTTGCAGATTCGCATCTCCGGCCTGAACCGCCCGGAGGCGAACAGCGCGGCATAGACCGGGTCGTGCGTGCGGCGCACCTCCTTGTAGGCAGCGACCTTGGGCCGGATTTCTTCGATCGGCAGGTCGGGCATGCGCACGCCAGCGGCTTCCTTGACGTAGCCGGTCACTTCGATGCCGTGGTCTTTGAGGATGCGTTTCGCGACCGCGCCCGCCGCGACGATGGTGGCGGTGTAGCGCCCGCTGAAGAACCCCGCGCCGATGGAGTCATCCCACTGGCCATATTTAACGTAACTCGCATAAGAGGCGTGGCCGGGCCGGGGCGTGCGGTTGGTGACGCGGTAGGCCTCGATATGCTCGAAGTGGCGGTCGAGATTCGGGATGAGGATCACCATCGGCGTGCCGTTGGTGTAGTGGGCGTTGTGGAAGCCCGGCATGGTGTCATCGCAGTTCTGGCCGCTGAAAATGACCGGCACGTCCGGCTCGCGGCGCGGCGAGGTCAGTTCGCCCTGTCCCGGCTTGCGCAGCAGCAGCTCGCGGTAGATTTCCTCCTCGGTGATGAGCAGTCCGGGTGGCACGCCCTGCAAATGGACCGTGAGGCCCTCCTGATACGACCCGCCCGCGACGGTCACCTTGAACAACGTTCCGATATCACATCCAAGCATTTTGCAACTCCTGTCATTACTGGGTTGATGTTCTGGCCAGCCTCCACGTTCAAAGCTGGAGGTTGGCCGTGGGTTCTATCGTGTTTTCCGGCAAAAGCAACCGGAAAGTGAAAAAAAGCAGGGCAGTCATGGTGTCTCCAGCGGCAACGCGGGGCCGGCGAGTGAAAACACGATGATGCGTTCGCCGGTGACCGTGCTGATGTCAGTGTGGAGGCTGCGGACTTTCTGACCGGTGATGTCGGTCACGAGAGTTTCCAGCAGCGGTCGGCCGCGTTCGAGCAGTTCGGCGCGGACCTGCTTGATGAGATTGCGCCCTTGGTCGCCCGGCTGACTCCGGGCCAATTGTTTCTCCGCCGGCGTGAGCACGCCGCGCAGACGCACCAGCACCATGTCGTCAATCAAGTAGGACTTGGCTTCTTCCGGGCCGCGCCCCATATATTCACGCTCAAACTTGATGAGCGCCTCGCTGATCTCGGCCTCGATCTGGCCCTTGGTCTTCACCGAAAAAGAGTGACCGCTGCGCAGATTGGGCGGTGTGCTGTTGGCGCGTGGGTCTTTCTGATTCATAGGACTTTTATCGCCGACACTGCTCCGAACGTCCAGCAAACGCTTTCGCGCCGCAAAGCGCGTTTTCAGCCCAGCCTTCCCGCCAAGGCCAGACCAAGCCAACACCCGCTGCCACCACGCCCGCGCTGGTTAAAATAGCCATCTCATAGCTGGACGTGAGATCAAACAGCCATCCCCCGATGGCAGGCCCGCAGATTCCAGAGAAACCGTAGGCGAGAAACACCAGCGGGTAAACGTTGGGCAGCAACGGCGGCCCGTAGCGTGCCGCCACCTGGGCCGCGTAGAGCACAAAACAACTGCCAAAACCAAACCCGACCAGCATGGCGATCGCGGCAAAGGCGCTGCCGTTGTAGCGGGCCGGAATGAGCGCCGCCACCGATCCTGCCAGCACCAGCAACGAAAGCGGAATGGCCCTGTAGCCCAGCCTGTCTGATATCCAACCCCACACGACGCGGCCGGCCAGATTGCCTGCGGCGAGAAAGCTGATGGCCAGGCTGGCCACCGAAGCGCTCAAATGGCCGTCCAAGCCGATTGGTTTGAGGTTGCCTATGACCAACAGGCCCGCAAAGGTGCCGCAGAACATTCCCGCCACCAACCTGCGGAAAAACGGGTCGCGCATCAAAGCCTTCACGCCGGGCGTTTGCGCGGCTTCGCCAGTTGGTCCTGCGGGCGGGCGGAACAAAATCATGGAAGCCAAGCACATCGCCGCGCCGTAATAAATCGCGATAAGGCGAAAGATGTCCGGCACAGGCATCCGCGCCGCCAACAACGGCTCCACCCACTGGCTCAAGACGATCGCCCCGCCCCCAAACCCGGCCACCACCACGCCCACAGCCAAGCCTTTGCGATGCGGAAACCACTGGACGGCGCTCGCGATCGCCGACACGTAGCCAAAGCCGATGCCCGCACCGCTGAGCAATCCGATGCCGGCCCACACCCCCGCAAATCCTCCGCCTGATTGTGATGCCAACCAGTAACCGCACGCGAACAACAACCCGCCGGCCAGCGAAACGAATCGCGGCCCCCACCACTTCAGCAATCGGCCGGCGCCCACCATTGCGAGTGTGAACACCGCAATGACCGTGCCGAAGACAATCTGCGTTTGCGCCGTGGTAAAAAGATGATAGGCGCGCAGCGCCGGCACGAACGCGCTCCAAGCATACACCCCTCCCAGTCCGGTAAGGATCGCGAAGGAGCCGATCAACGCAAGCCAGCCCCGCAATACGGCGCGTTTAGACTCCGCTTGGGGGCGGCTCACGGTTTGTTTCTCCTGTTGAGGATGATGCCAGCAGCCTCCTGAAGATCCGTCGCTACAATGCTGGCCGGGTCCAGTTCGTCGCGGTGTTTCGCGCCGTGGCCGGTGAGCACATAAACGCCCGTGGCCCCTGCGTTGCGGGCCAGATGCACATCGTGCGGATGGTCGCCGACGGTGAAGGAGCGGCGCAGATCCAGGCCGTGGTCTCTGGCCGCCTTTCGAGGAAAAAACTGTTCGGCTTTATGCACGCGCATCCCTCGTCCCGCCTGTGCGGGCAGCAATAGACCGCCGCGATTTCGATGCCAGCCTCGCGCAGCCGCGCCACGACGTGTTCGTTGACGCGCTGCACGTCGCCCGGCGTCACTTCGCCTTTGCTAATGCCAGGCTGATTGGTGACGATGAACAGCCGGAAATGCGGTTGCAGCCGGCGCAACGCGGGTATTGTGGTCGGGTAGAAGACAACATCTTCCGGCGACCGCAAGTGCCCGCGGTCTTCGATCAACGTGCCGTCGCGATCCAAAAAGACTGCCGGTTGTAACTTCACTGTGCGGCGCCCAATCGCTGGTTTAGTTTCTCTAGTTGCTGCCGGAGCGCCGCCGGCAAGCGGTCGCCGAACTTCGCGTAGTAGTCGGCGATGTCCTGCGCCTCTTTCTTCCAGCCTTCCACGTCCACCGCAAGCATCTCGGCCACGTCGGCGGACGGCAAATCCAATCCGCTCATGTCCAGTGCGCCCGGGGCTGGCAAGTTGCCGATGGGCGTCCGCACGGCTTGCCCCGTGCCCTCGATGCGCTCGCAGACCCACTTCAGCACGCGGCTGTTCTCGCCGAAACCCGGCCAGAGCCAGCGGCCGTTGCCGCCCTTGCGAAACCAGTTCGCAAAGAAAATCTTCGGCAGCTTTGCCGGATCGGTTCTTTGCGCGAACGACAACCAGTGCGCGAAGTAATCGCCCATGTGGTAGCCGCAGAACGGCAGCATGGCGAACGGGTCGCGCCGCAACACCCCAGCCTGATGGATCGCCGCCGTCGTCGTCTCGCTGCCCGCAGCCGAGGCCAGAAACACGCCGTGCTCCCAGTCGAACGCCTCGTTGACCAAGGGGATCGTGGACGGGCGGCGTCCGCCGAAGAGGAACGCGGAAATCGGCACGCCCTCTGGATTCTGCCAGTTCGGGTCAATCACCGGGCACTGGGCCACTGGCGCGGTGAAGCGAGCGTTGGGATGTGCGCCTTTGCGGCCGCAGTTGGGCGTCCATTCCTTGCCCTCCCAATCAATGCCTTTCTCAGGCGGCGGCACGCCCATGTCCTCCCACCAGACATCGCCTTCGGGCCGCAGCACCACGTTGGTGAAGATGCAGTCGCGCGCGAGGGTCTTCATCGCGTTGGGATTGGAACTGTTTGACGTGCCCGGCGCGACGCCGAAAAAGCCGGTCTCCGGATTCATCGCGTAAAGCCGCCCGTCGCCGCCGAGTCGGATCCAGGCGATGTCGTCGCCGACGCAACGCAACCTCCAGCCGGGCAGCGTCGGCTGCATCATCGCGAGGTTGGTCTTGCCGCACGCGCTCGGAAACGCCGCGCACAGGTAGTAGGTTTTCCCCTGCGGCGAGGTCAACGACAAGATCAGCATGTGTTCCGCGAGCCAGCCCTCCTGGCGCGCCGCCAGCGAGGCGATGCGTAGAGCGAGGCATTTCTTGCCCAGCAACGCGTTGCCGCCGTAGCCGGAGCCATAGGACCAAATGGACAGTTCCTCCGGAAAATGCACGATGTGTTTCCGGGAGATGTCCGGGTCGCAGGGCCATGGCGCGTCGGGCTGGCCCGGCTGCAACGGCGCGCCCACCGAGTGCAGACACGGGATAAACTCGCCCTCGGCGCCCAGCTTCTCCAGCACCGCGCGGCCCATGCGGGTCATGATCCGCATGTTGACAACGACGTAGGGCGAGTCCGTCAACTCGATGCCGATCTTGCAAAGCGGCGAGTCCAGCGGCCCCATCGCGAACGGGATGACATAGAGCGTGCGTCCGGCCATGCAACCCCGAAACAGGCCGCGCAGTTTCGCCTTCATCTCCACCGGGTCGGCCCAGTTGTTGGTCGGGCCGGCGTCGTCCTTGTTCGCGGAACAGATGTAAGTTCGGTCCTCGACCCGCGCCACATCGCTCGGATGTGACCGCGCCAAAAAACAGCCCGGCCGCAGATTTTTATCCAGCCGCGTGAAGGTGCCGGCCCGGACCATCAGGTCGCAAAGCCGGTCGTATTCCGCATCCGAGCCGTCGCACCAATGCACGCCGGCCGGCTGGCAAAGTTTGACCACTTCCTCAACCCACGCGAGAAGTTTCTTGTTCGTTGTCATCGCCATCGTTGCATTCGCTGGACAAACAAAAAGGCCAGCGCGCCCATCGGCGCCCGCTGGCCCGTGCCTTGGGGAACCTCAACCGAGCTGTTCCCAACTCACCGTCTCAGATTATCGCGGCATGCCGCTGACAGCCGTCCACCGGCCTTCATCCAACCTGCCTGCGGGCGGAGAGTGTATAGATTCGGCACCGGCTGTCAAACGCCGAAATGAGAAAGTTGCTCAGGCAGAGACCGCTGGTGGCGACGGTCCACCTGCCGCGTGGCGCGGCCTACGGCTTCCCGATGGCACGAGCCTGCACGGCAACAACCTCCGCTCTGGGGCCGCTACGCGTCGCGTGGACGCGGCATGTCAACCAAGTTGTTCTGATTTCCACGGAGCGTGCGAGCGTATTCGGAAACAACTATTCCGTCGTCTGAAGGTCCGCGCCAAGCCGGCGCATGGACTCGGCGAAAGTCGGAATGGTGATGGCGGCGGCTTCGGCGGTGCGGATGACGGTCCGGCCTGGAATGGAGCATCCAGCCACAGCCAGTGACATGACAACCCGGTGGTCGTCGTGGCCGTCCACTTCCGTCCCGGTGAGCTGGCTCTGCTCGATGACGAGGCCGTCGGGCAGTTCGGTGACGCGCGCGCCGAGCTTGGTCAGTTCCTGCCGCATGACGGCGATGCGGTCGGTCTCCTTGATGCGGGCCTGCGGGACGTTGGCCAGCGTGGTCTTGCCCTCGGCGAAACACGCGAGGACGGCCATCATCGGAACAGCGTCGGGTGTCGCATTCATGTCAATGAAGCAGCCCTTGAGACGGCCGGGCCGCACGCGAACGCCGTCGGGCGTTGGCTCAACGCGCGCGCCCATTGCGCGCAGATAATCGAGCACGGCCTTGTCGCCCTGCGGGTCGTTCAGGTCGAGTCCCTGCGCCAGCACGTCGTTGTCGCCGATGGCGCCGGCGCAAAGGAAGAACGTGGCGGACGAAAAATCGGCGGGGATGCGCCGTGTGAACGGCCGGTGGTTCTGCCGGCCCGGCACGCGAAACTCCTTCATGCCGTCGCGCTCCAGTTTGATGCCCGACCGCGCGAGCCAGTCGAGCGTGATTTCCGCG
>JAOACV010000459.1 GCA_026417675.1 Verrucomicrobiia bacterium | reverse complement strand
CGTGTGAGCACAACATGGCGCCGGTCGGCAAACTCGCTAAAGCCGCCCGCCTGCATGATGGCTCGATAGACCGTCAGATCGTCCCGGTAGGGAATCGGGGCGGGCGACTTGACCTCGCCAGTGATGTAAACCACCCGTTGTGTCGTCAACTGGATGGTCACGGTCAGGTAGTGGTAGTAGCGCGGCACGTAGGCCTTGCGAACGTCTTCCTGCGCCTCGGCCACTGTCTTGTCCATCACCGTGATCTTGCCGACGAAGGGCAGGTCAATCGCGCCGTTCTCATCGACCGTTTTCTGGTGTTCCTCGCGGCCCGTGGCGGTGTCGAGGCGGACGCTGATCTGGTCGCCCGGCCGCAATTTAGGCGCGGCCGCCTTGGGATCGTATTCGGGTTTGGGCGGCAACGGGTTGGTGATCGGTTGTTTGCCGATGAGGTGACAACCGAGCGACCCAACAGAGGCGGCGACGATGACCAACAATCCGATGGCTTTTAGGAATTGACGGGCGTTCATGGGTGAGACGGCGTTCGCATTCAGACGGGGGCACACACTAGTAAGTGCCCTTGGTTTCCGTTTCGGCCTCCTCGACCGGTTTCTCAATGGAGGTGTCGGGAGACGCCTCCTCCGAACGCGAGTAGTGATCGTAGTAGGCGTTGTAATAGTAATAGCTCTCGTCGTGGCTCATTACGATGCTGTTGAGCACCACGCCAATCAGGCGGCCGCCGACGTTTTCCACCGCCTGCTTGGCCCGCGCAGGCATCGCCCGCGGGTATTTGCGATATTGGATCACCAGCACCGCAAAGTCCACCTCGCTGGCCAGCACGCTGGCGTCGCTGACGCCCATGATCGGCGGGCTGTCGAAGAGCACCAGATCGTAGCGCATCTTCAGGTCTTGGATCAGATCGCGCATCTTCTGGCTCTTCAAGATGCCGATGGCGATCTTCGGGAGCTTGCCGCTGGGCAGGAAGTAAAGGTTCGGCACGTTGGTGGTCTGGATGCAGTCCTCGACCTTCACGTCGTTCATCAGCACGTCGGTCAGGCCGACGTCGTTGCTGACGCCAAACCGTTTGTGCAGCGTGGGCCGCCGCATGTCCGAGTCCACCACCAACACCTTGTCGCCGTTCTGGGCGCAAACGACCGCGAGATTGAAGAGCGTGGTGGTTTTGCCCTCGCCGGCGCCGGCGCTGACCACCGTGATGCTGTTGGCCTGCGGGTCTTTCTTGCCGAACTCGATGTTGGCGCGCAACACGCGATAGGCCTCGGCATGGGGCGAGTCCTGACCGACCGTGGAAAGCATCTCGACGTTCTGGGGAATGACGCCCAAGACCGGCAGGCCGAGGTAACGCTCGACGTCGTCAATGGTCTTGACGCTCGTGTCGAGGTATTCGACGAAGAACGCGAGCATCACGCCCAACGCCAGGCCCGCAATCGCCGCCAGACCCAAGTAGAGGGGCACGTTGGGCTTCACCGGCGCGGTCGGCGGCCGGGCCTGGTCAATGATCTCCACCGCGGTGCGCGGCACCTTGATGCTAATGGCCTCCTGATTGACGCGCGCCTTGATGGCGTCGCGCAGGCTCATTTGGAATTCCAGCTCCTTTTGCGCGTTCTCAAACGGGATATACCGCTCGGCCTCCTTCTCGGCACCCGTCACGCGCGCCATCCGCAACTCCTCCTCCAGCGCGTTCACCTTGGCGCGGCTCACCTCGCAGGCAATTTCCAGGCCCTTACGCATCACATTGATCGCTTCCTCGAGCTGCTCGTCGAGTTTCTTCTGCGTGGCCATGGCATCCTTGACCATCGGATGTTCCGGACCGTAGGTCTGAAGCAGCTTGACCAACTGGAGTTCCGCCTGCTGAAGCGCGGTTTGCAGGTTCGCGACCTGGGGATCGCCGATGATTTGCTGGGAGGCGCGTTTGAGTTCGGCGTTGGTGAGCTTGTTGATCTGGTCGGCCCGCGTCTTGTCCACCAGCATCTGGATCATGGCGCTGCTGCGGTCGCCATGCAGACGCTGGATGGTTTCGTCGTTCAAACGCGCTTTGTTGGAAAGGATGTCCAGGCTGAGGTCTTTGCGCAGGTCGTTGACCTTCTGTTGCGCGGCCTCGACGAGCTTGTGCTGGGCGTTGTATTCCTCGCGAAGTTTCTCCAAACCCATCTCGATTTGGATCATCGGCTCTTCCAACCGGCTGTCGCGATAGATGATGCCCATCGCGTTCGCAAGGTCGGCCGCCTCGACGGGGTCCGTGGAATAGAACCCGACCTCGATGAGGCTGGAGTTGCGCACCGGCACCACGTTCAAACGACCGCGAAGAATCTGGAAGGCCTGCTCCTTGGCTGCTGATTCGGGGCCGCTGATGGCCCACTTGGCCACCAGTTGTTCCTTGTCCACCACCCGGTAGCCGATTTTCTGCGAGCGAAGGATTTCCACCTGGTCCATCTGGAAGATCGGGTCGAAACCGCCCGTGGGGTTCGATTCGAAGATGGCCACCGTCGGCCGCTCGCGCTCCACGCGCATGCGGACGCTGGCGTAGTAGATTCGGGGCANCGAGAACGTCACCGCCGCGGCGGTCAGCAAGACGAGCAGGAACACGCTCAGGATGATCGCCTTGCGCAGCTTGATCACCCGCCAATAATCCAAGAAATGAATTTTTGTCTCTTCCGGCATAATTAGATCCTCAGCGTCCGCCGCTACTTGCCGCGCGCGCTGAGCCTTACGTTAAAAAAACAACACGTCAAAACGACCGCAGATTCTTACCCCAAGCCGGGGGACATTTCAAGGCCGGAAACCAAACGAGTTTCGGAGGTCTTTTCCCGGAGGACGGCCGCGCCCGGTCAGCGTTGTCAAGAACCTTGCCGCACGGCATCCTTCACCGCCGCAGCGCCGGCAGCCCGTAGGTTTTCATCAGCCATGCTTCCCTGGCGATAACGTCTTGGGCGTCGAGATAGATTTCGCGCGGTGGGTCTTGGAACTCGATCTTGTGGAAACCGGCGAGCGGTTTCCGCGTCGCCGCGGCGAGATCATCTAGGCCATGGATGGCGATGCCGTTGACGCGGGTCACGATCAAGTCCTGCAACTCTTCATAGCCGATGGTGCACGGCGAGGCCAGCACCTCGCTCAGAATGACAATCTTGCGGTCCTGGCCGGGAAACAGCTCGGTCTGGTAGCGGTCGTAATAGACGAACCGCCGCGGCGCTTTCTGCACCCAGTCGTCGCCCCACTCGCGCAGGTATGGGCGGGAGAGTTCGAGGAA
>JAOACV010000458.1 GCA_026417675.1 Verrucomicrobiia bacterium | reverse complement strand
ATGTGTATAAGAGACAGTTCCATCCCATCGGCGTCGGCGCGCGGACATTGCAGGAGTGTTTGTTGATCCAACTGGCGCGGCTCGACAAAGCCGACAGCGTCGAAGCTCGGATGGTGCGCGAGCATTTCGACCTGTTGGTCGAGCGCGACGCGGCCAAGCTGGCCGAGGCGCTCGGCATCGCGCCCCAAAAGGCGCAGGAAGCGATCGAAAGCATCGGGCGGCTTGAACCAAAACCAGGCCGCATCTTCAGCACCGACACCGGCGCCTACATCGAGCCGGAGGTGGCGGTGATCAAGGACAAGGACGGGTTTGTCGCCATTCTCAACGAAGAGCGCATCCCGCATCTGCGGATCAGCGACACCTATCGCCAGATGATGGCGCAGGAGAACGTGCCGGCGGAAGTGGTGGATTACGTCCGCGAGCGCATCCAGGCGGGGAAGTTTCTGATTCGCAGTATTTACCAGCGCCAGCAGACGATCCAAAATATCGCCAACGAAATCGTGCGCGCCCAGCGCGAGTTTTTCGAGAAGGGGCCGGCATATCTGCGGCCGTTGCGGATGAGCGACATCGCGTGGCGTTGCGGCGAAAAGTTCCGCGTTGTGGACGGGGTTGAGAAAGTCGTTTGTCCCTATTGCGGCGCGCTGGCGGATATTGGCGAACCGGACCCGGAAACCAAGCGCCGACCGAGCAACTGTCCCAACGCCCACAAGGATGATTTCAATGAGCGCCGCCATCGCGCGCGCAGGCCGGTCAAGGAAGTGGACAACCCGCGCTGGCTGGGCGTGCATGAGACCACCGTCAGCCGCGCCATCGCCAACAAATACATGGCCACGCCCCACGGGGTGTTCGACATGAAGTATTTCTTCACGCCCGGCTACACCAAGGCCGGCGGCGAAGGCGTCACCACCGACTCCGTCAAGGAGATGCTCAAGCAGGTGGTGGAGGCCGAGGACCCCACGCGGCCGCTCTCCGATCAGGAGATCGTCGCGGAACTGAAGAAACGCGGTTTGGAGATCGCGCGGCGCACCGTGGCGAAGTATCGCAACGAGTTGAATATCCCGACGCAGGTTCAGCGCAAGAAGCCCGGACCGTCTGCGTCGCCGGCTGCCCCGGTGCCGAACGAGGCGCCCCGTGCGCCGGCCGCGGAAACCGCGCCGGTAGAGTCGGCGGCGCTTTACGAATGAATTTTTTGAGTTGCTACTGGAGCCAACCTGAGCGACGAAGAAACCGTCATGTTCCAAATCATCTTCAACCCGACCAGCGCCGCGGAGCTGGCCAAGCTGCCGAAAGACAAACAACTGGCCCTGATGGGCCGGTTTGACGAAGTGCCGAAGAAACTGGCCACCGACGACACTGCCGACTACGGCCGGTTCACGCGCGAGGGCCGTCATCTCTACCGGCTGCGCGAGGGCGACTTTCGCATCTACTTCGAGAAGGTCCCCGAAGGCATCGTCGTCCATCGTCTCTTGAGCAAGGGCACCTTCAAGGATTTCCTGTTCCGCTCGAAGCTCGGCCCGGCCCGCGAAGCCGAGGTCGAAGAACATCCGGAGTTCTGGAAGATGATTGACCAGGCCTCGAAGAAGTAGCCTGCCACTACGCCGACTTGAAGTAGTTGCGCATCTTCGGCGTGATGGGGCGGCCGAGTTTTTCGAGCACCTTGAGCATGTCTTCCCAGATGGCGCGGCGGTTTTCGAGGGTGTAGGCGCGCAAAACGTAGGCGGGGTGATAGGTCGGCATCAGAGGCACGCCGCGATAAAGGAGCCAGTTTCCGCGCAGCCTGGTGATGCCCGCGCTCAACTCCGGGATGAGGCCCCGCAGAGCCACGGCGCCGAGGGCGACGATGACCTTGGGCTGGATGATCTCGATCTGCGCTTGCAGCCACGGCAGGCAAGTCTTCATTTCCGCGTCGGTCGGCGCGCGGTTGCCGCTCTGCGCGCCGGGCGTGTCGGGCCGGCATTTCAGGACGTTGCCGATGTAAACGTCGGCGCGGTTGAATCCCATCGTCTGAATGATCTTGGTAAGCAACTGCCCGGCGCGCCCGACGAACGGCTCGCCCTGCGCGTCCTCGTCGGCCCCCGGCGCCTCGCCCACAAACATCAGTTCCGTCTCCGGATTGCCGACGCCGAACACCACCTGGGTGCGCGACGCCGCCAGATGTTTGCACTTCGCGCACACCAGCGCCTGTTCGCGCAAGGAGGCCATCTTTTCCGCCTTGGTCGCCCCGGTGTAGCGAATGCGCTCGGCGAACATGTCCTGGACTTCCGCGCAAGGAGCGGGGACGGCGATGGACGCCGGTTGGGGCGCGGCGGCGGGAGACGTATGGCGTATGGCGTATGGAGCAGAACTGGCCGCGCGCGCGGCAGGTGGCGCAACCGGCCGGTCCAGCGCCTCCAACGTTTCGCGGCGCACCGCGACATGGGTCACGCCCGCGCGTTTTAGCGACTCCAAATAACCAATCGTGGCATCCAGCGCCTCTTGAAAACTACTCATTACTTGTGACTCCTTACGCAACCCGCATTACACACGATGTTCTCCGCTCTCCAGTTTCTCAATCAACCGCGCCATATCCTGCGGCACGGGCGCGGTGAATTCCAGCCGCTTGTGCGTGCGCGGATGCTCGAACGCCAGGACATGGGCGTGCAGCATTTGGCGGCCGGCGAGTTTGTTCAACGGGTGTCTGCGGCCCGGACCATAGACCGTATCGCCAACGACCGGATGGCCCCACGCGGCCAGATGCACGCGAATCTGGTGCGTGCGACCCGTGTGCAGATCGCACTGCACCAACGAGGCTTCGCCAAACGACTTGAGGACATCGAACTCCGTCACCGCCTCGCGCCCGCCATGACGGACGACCCTCATCTTTTTGCGGTCGCGCGCGCTGCGGCCGATGGCGGCCTCGATGCGGCCGTGACTCAGCCGCGGCACGCCCCAGACGATGGCGAGGTAGCGCTTCGCGACCGCGCGGGACTTGAATTGCGCTTGCAGCCCGCGATGGGCCGCGTCGTTCTTGGCGGCGACAAGGCAGCCGCTGGTGTAATGGTCAAGCCGGTGAACGATGCCGGGCCGCTCGACGCCGCCAACGCCGCTGAGTTGGCCGCGACAGTGGTGCAGCAGCGCGTTGACCAGCGTGTGAGCGCGATGTCCCGGACACGGATGCACGACCAGCCCTGGCGGCTTGTTGATAACAATCAGGTCGTCGTCTTCGTAAAGCACATCGAGCGGGATTGCTTCCGGCTCGACGTTACACGGTTC
>JAOACV010000457.1 GCA_026417675.1 Verrucomicrobiia bacterium | reverse complement strand
GGATGCATCCCCATCAACATGCTGACTCGTGAGGGCACGCAGACCGTATTGCCCGCGTAGAAGTCCGTGAAACGCATTCCTTCGGCGGCCATTTTGTCAATTTCAGGCGTGAGGATGAGTTTCTGCCCGTAACAGCCCAACCCCGCGTAACCCAGATCATCCGCCACAATGAGGATGATGTTGGGCTTGTCAGCGGCGGTGAGCGAATGTATCGCTAGCAGGGTGGTAAGCATGAATAGAAGGATGTTTCTCATGGTTGTTCTTGTTGGTTAGGTTTTGCGCCTACACGATCTCTTCCCGCGCTGCGTCCCAACGCACCATCCGTTGCTCCTGCTGAGATTTCAATGACATCAGGAACGTGGCCGTCTCGATGAACGCTTCGTCGGTCGAGCATTTCGGCGTGCCTCGGTTGCGGATGCAATTCACCCAATCCTGCATGTGATTGGGTTGCTGCGGCGTCTTGCCGCGTTGGTAGCCTTTGAGCAGGACAACGTTTTCGCGGTAGCCCGCCGGGATAATCTGAAACGTGGTGACATCATGCGCGATGGCGTCGAACCGCAACGTCGCCTCGCGTCCGCAGAGAGTTACCGGCTGGTTGTCGGTGGCGTTCATGCTACCGGTGAACGCGACCGTGCGACCAAGTTTTTCGTATTGGTAAATCGCGCTCCATGTGTCCGGCACTTCGCGGTCGTCGCGGAGCAACGCGATCTGGCCAGCCGAAACACAACTGTCCGGAATGCCGTGGCCAAGGAGGTATTGGACAAAGTCCATCTCGTGCGAGAGCAGGTCGCCCGCGTAGCCGGTGCCGTAGGCGTAATAACAGCGCCAGTGCCAGAAATGCCGTTCGTTCCACGGAATCTTCGGCGCCGGGCCGAGCCACAAGTCCCAGTTCACGTTCTTGACCACCTGCGACGGATCGGGACGCTCCCATTGGTCGTAGTAGCCATACCAACGCCAGTT
Organism: Verrucomicrobiia bacterium; assembly: GCA_026417675.1. Lineage (GTDB taxonomy): Bacteria > Verrucomicrobiota > Verrucomicrobiia > CAIQCK01 > CAIQCK01 > JAOACV01. The sequence goes on along the minus strand of JAOACV010000457.1, from coordinate 2,309 downwards.
CGGATGCTCCGGCTCAAGCGACTTGAACCGGCCGGTCCGCACCAACGTAATCGGACCGAGAACGCCGCTTGCGATCACTTCCTTCGCCTGCGCCGCGCAAGTCGCCTGACGCGCTTGATGGCCAAGCTGGAACACCACTTTGCTCTTCTTCAACGCATCCCGCATCAATTTCGCCTCCGCTAGCGTCCGCGAGAATCCTTTCTCGCAGTAAATGTCCTTCCCGGCCTTCACTGCATCGAGCACCATCTGGCAATGCCAATGATCCGGCGTGCCGATGACTACCGCGTCCACATTCGGATCGGCCAAGAGTTCCCGGTAGTCCACATAAGCCTTCACCTCGGGATTGCGACTGCGCTCAATACCCTTCTGGCGATGCGGCCCATACACGTCGCACACGGCGGTCACCTTCACGTCATCGCAATGGACGACCGCGTTGATGAGATCGCCACCGCGAGTCCCCAGCCCGATGCAGCCCACGCCGATCGTCTTGGCCGGGGATTCGGCGGATAGAATTGCCGGCGCCAGCGTAGAGGCGGCAAGCGTCGCCGCAGCCTCGCCCGTGGTCCTCAAGAACTGCCGGCGGTTCAGATTCCTTTTGTCATTCATCGTGGTGAGCCTTTGTTCCTAATTCTTTTTTTACCGGTTTGCGGTGCGCCCGGCGACCTTACTTGCATCGAGCAGGCCCTTCAGTTGTTTCACGATCTCCGGGTGCCTGGAATAGAGATTCGTCGTTTCTCCGGGATCAGTTTCGAGATTGTAGAGCTGGCCCGGCGCGTCCGGCGCGGTGTCGGGAAGAGCGTAGGCTTTGAGTTCGCCGATGTCGTAGTTGTTCCCGCCGGAACCGCGATGATCGAGGTATTTCCACGGTCCGCGGCGGATCGCCAGATCGAGTTTGATCGTCTGATGGATCGTGTAACTGCGTTGCGGACTGTCGTCCGCCACACCGGTCATCGCGGACAGGAAACTGAAGCTGTCCTCGGCGGTGGTCGCAGGCAGTTTCACACCGGTGATCGCGGCGCAGGTGGCCATGATATCCGTGAGGCAGACCGTCGCGTCCGAGACCGCACCCGCGGCAGCGCGCCCCGGCCAGCGAACGATGAACGGAACGCGGTGACCGCCCTCCCAGTTATCGCGCTTCATCCCGCGCCAAGGCCGCGCGCCATCGTGACCATAGTCCCTGCGCATGTGGAGCACGCTGGTGACTTCAGGGCCGTTATCGCTGGTGAACATGACCAGCGTGTTGTCGGCGACGCCTAGCTTCTCCAATGTTGTCATCAACTCGCCCACGACATAATCCATCTCGGCGATGAAATCGCCATGCGGACCGGCCTTCGTCTTTCCCTTGAAGGCCGGGGCGGCGAACGACGGCAGATGCACGGCGTGCATCGCGTGGTATAGAAAGAACGGTTTCGCCGGTGTTCGTCGCACGTGGCCCTGTAGCCATGCCTTGCTCTTTTCGAGAAAAACCAGGTCAAGCGTTTCGTGGTCGAAACCGGGCGCGATCAGGCCCCGTCGCAGATCGAAAGCATACGGGTGTTTGGGCAGATTCGAGTCGTCGAACTGACGAACCGGAGGCGCCGGCACACGGTCGTTTTCGATGAAGGCATAGAGCCAGTCGGTGCCCGGACAGCAGGCCGTGCCGAAGAAATAGTCGAAACCGCGATGCACCGGGCCGTCAATGATCGGCTTGGTGAAATCAACGAGCTTCACCCGCTCCAAACTTGTGCCTCCATCGCGCCAGGATTTCGGCTTGATGCTTGCGACCTTGGCTTCATGGACCGGTGTGCCGTCCTTAGCAAAAAACGTCATCCCGATATGCCACTTGCCTACGCAGGCGGTAGCGTAACCTTGTTCACGCAACATCTGCGGCAGGGTAAGACGACCCATCTCGATCAAACCGGGCCCGCCCACGCCCTCGAACACGCCGCCGCGATATCCGGTGCGAAAACACATTCGTCCGGTCATGATGCCGTAGCGTGACGGCGTGCAAACAGTGGCAGGCGCGTGCGCATCCATGAAGCGCATTCCCTGACGGGCCAGTTGATCGAGATGGGGCGTCGCGACCTTTGCCGTCGGATTGTAGCAGGCCACATCGCCATAACCGAGATCATCCGCGAGAATGACGACAATATTCGGTTTTGTGCTGGCGGCGCGGGCTGAAACCAGCAGCGCCGCGTAGAGGATAACGATTGCACGAAAGACAATGCGTCCAGCTCCACCACGACCGCCAGGAGAAAGGTTGCAGTAGTTCATAAACGTTCCAATTCTCCCACGCAGTTTAGGACATCGCCAGCCCCGCCGTCTTGGTT
>JAOACV010000456.1 GCA_026417675.1 Verrucomicrobiia bacterium | reverse complement strand
GGTGGGGCTCGCATATCTCGACCGTCGCAACGACATGCTCGAGACGATGCTTCAACTCTACTTGAAGCGCCAGATGGGCGCGGCCATGCCGTTCCAGATCGCGCTCGCCAAGAAGGCCGGCGTGGACGTCACCGCCGTCACCAACCTTGCCATTTGGGGCAACCACAGCTCCACGATGTATCCCGACTTCTTCAACGCGAAGATCAGCGGCCGGCCTCTCACCGACGTCATCGGCCACCGCGAATGGCTGGAGAAGGATTTCATCACCATCATCCAGAAGCGCGGCGCGGCCATCATCGAGGCGCGGGGCCTCAGCAGCGCCGCCAGTGCGGCCAACGCCGCCTGCGACACCGTCCGCGCCTTGACGACGCCGACGCCGGCGGGCGATTGGTTCAGCGTCGCGGTCTGTTCCGACGGCAGCTACGGGATCGAAAAGGGCCTCATCTTCAGCTATCCCGTCCGCAGCGACGGCAAGGAGTGGGAGATCGTGCAGGGTCTGCCGCACAACGAGTTCGCTCGCGCCAAGCTCGCCGCGACGGAAAAGGAATTGCAGGAGGAGAAGTCGCTCGTCAGCGATTTGTTGCCCAAGTGACGTTTGAGATTTCGGATTGTGGAATGCGGAGTTCGTTGGATCCGCGATCCATAATCCGAAATCCGCGATGGACAAAGGCCCGGTAGAAGTGGCGCTGGATTGCCCCGCGACCCCCCGGATGGCGGCGGCAATCGCGGGAGGGGATTTTTTGTCTCTGGCACCGGTGGCCGAGCCGGCCCGGCCGTTNCTCGCCGCGCTGCTCGCGCGCCAACTCGCCCAGCCGCTGCTGATCGTCGCCGACAGTCTCAAGGCGCAGGAAGCCTACGAATTGAGCCTTGTTGCGTTCGACACGCAGCCGCAGTTTTATCCGGCGTGGGAATCCCCGCCGCACACGGGCCAGTTGCCCAGCGCCGACGTGATCGCCGACCGGTTGAGGGTGTTGAAGCAACCCGGCCGAATCATTGTTGCATCGGCGCCAGCACTGTTGCAACGGACCTTTTCACCGCAGGCCTTTCGTTCGCTCCTGATCGAACTGAGCGTCGGCCAGGAACTGGAGATGGCCGGCCTGATCGAACGACTGGCCGCGCTCGGCTACGCGCGCGAGGCGCAGGTGCAGGAACGCGGCCAGTTTGCCGTGCGCGGCGGGATTCTGGATTTGTTCCCGCTCGACGAGCCGACGCCGCTGCGCGTGGAGTTCTTCGGCGATTCGATTGACTCGCTGCGGCGGTTCGACGTGGCCACGCAGGTCAGCAGCGAGCGCATCGAACGGCTCAGGATCGCACCGGCAGGGGAGATCGGTTTGTTGATGCGGCATCGCGACTGGCTCGGCGATCTGCTGGATGCGTTGCCGCTGGAGACGTTGATCGTGCTCGATGAGCCGGACCGACTGGCGAACGCCGTTCAACGATACGAGAAGGACTTGCCTCAGGACGATCCGTTTCATCTGCCATTTGCGCGCCTGTGGAAGACGGCCAAGCGTGCAGACCCCGCGCCCACAGCGGCCGCCGCCTGGTTGCGCGAGGGCGGGCCGCCTGCAACGGAGACGGCGTCCGCGGGCCGACGCCACGCCGTTGTCGCCCTCAGCGACATGGTGAGCCACGAAAGCGTCGAATTGACGATCAACTCCCTCGAAGCCTATCGCCCCGTCTCAGGCGGCTTGCCGGAGCCGGGCGCGGCGGAGAAGGAGCGGGAAAAGTTCCTCGCCCAGCTTCGCCGGTGGTGCGAGCAGGATTTCGCGGTCTTCGTCTTCTGCAACAACGACGGCGAGCGTCAACGGCTGAAGGAAATCCTGTCGCTGCACGGCTTGGGCGGCGCGCCATTGCAGTTGCGCATCGGCACGTTGACGCAGGGATTCATCTGGCCGGACGCGCGGCTGGTGGTGGTCAGCGACGCGGAGATCTTCGGCCGCTATCGCATCCTGCGGCCCCGTCGGCTGGCGCAACGGCTTCCGCACGAGGCGCGACGGATCAGCGACGTGTCCGAACTGACCGAGGGCGATTATGTGGTGCACGTCGCCCACGGCATCGGCCAATACCACGGCTTGCAGGAGGTGGACCTCGGCGGCGCGCGGCAGGAAGTGATGACGCTCGAATTCGCCGGGGGCGCGAAGCTCTATGTCCCCGTGACCCAGGCGCACTTGGTCACGCGCTACGTCGGCGCGGGCAGGGCCGTGCCGCCGTTGTCGCGACTCGGCTCGCTGGCCTGGCGCAGGAGCCGCGAAGACGCCGCGCGGGCCACGCGCGACCTCGCGGCGGAACTGCTCGAAACGCAGGCGGCGCGCGCGACGCTGCAGGGGCACGCGTTCAAGCCCGACACGCCGTGGCAGAAGGAATTCGAGGCGGCGTTCATCTACGAGGAGACGCCCGACCAAATCACCAGCGCCGAGGAGATCAAACGCGACATGGAGGCCGCCAAGCCAATGGACCGCCTACTCTGCGGCGACGTCGGCTACGGCAAGACCGAGGTGGCGATGCGCGCCGCGTTCAAGGCGGTCATGGACGGCCGGCAGGTCGCCGTGTTGGTGCCGACGACGGTGCTGGCGCAACAACACTACAACACGTTCCGCGAACGCATGGCCGACTACCCCATTCGCATCGAGATGCTCAGCCGGTTCCGCACCGTCGGCCAGCAAAAGCGCATCCTCCGCGCCCTGCGCGACGGCTCGCTCGACATCGTCATCGGCACCCACCGGCTGCTGTCGGACGACGTGCAGTTCCGCGACCTCGGCCTGGTGGTGATTGACGAGGAACAGCGGTTTGACGTCCTGCACAAGGAACGCTTCAAACAACTGCGTCGGCTCGTGGACGTGCTGACACTGACCGCGACGCCGATCCCTCGGACGTTGCATCTGTCGTTGATGGGCCTGCGCGATCTGTCGAGTCTCGACACGCCGCCGGCGGACCGTTTGCCAGTGCAGACGGTCGTCTGCGCCTACGACGAGCGTGTCATCCGCGACGCCATCCGGCGCGAACTGGGCCGCAACGGCCAGGTTTATTTTCTCCACAACCGCGTGGATGACATCGAGAAGGTCGCCCTGCGGCTGCAGTCGCTCGTGCCGGAGGCGCGCTTGGGCATCGGCCACGGCCAGATGCGCGAGGACGATCTGGAACGCGTGATGCAACGGTTCGTGAACGGCGAGATTGACGTGCTGCTGTGCACCACGATCATTGAGAGCGGCCTCGACATCCCGAACGCCAACACCATTATAATAGACCGCGCCGACCGGTTTGGCCTGGCCGACCTCTACCAGTTGCGCGGG
>JAOACV010000455.1 GCA_026417675.1 Verrucomicrobiia bacterium | reverse complement strand
GCTTCAGGTGCCTTCCGGTCTCGGCGCAGGTCTGATGCAGGTTCTCGAGCGGCGCGCCCGATAGCTCCAGCTGGCCCGCGGGCTCGAGGCTGACCGTGCCGTCCGCGCCCGTGACGCGGTAGACCACGCTGGGATACGTGGCGATGATGTCCATGTTATATTCGCGCCGCAAACGCTCCTGCACGATCTCCATGTGCAGCAGGCCGAGGAACCCGCAGCGGAAACCGAGACCCAGCGCGACGCTGCTTTCATTTTGGTAAACGAACGACGAGTCATTTAATCGCAGCTTCGCCAGACTCGCCTTAAGTGCCTCATAGTCGGCGGTGTTGATCGGATAGATGCCGCTGAACACCATCGGGTGAGCCTCCTGAAAACCCGGCAGCGGCGTCGCGACAGGATGTTTGGCGTCGGTCACCGTGTCACCGATCTTCACGTCGCTGATGGACTTGATGTTGGCGATGATGTAACCCACATCGCCCGCACAGAGTTTTTCGCGCGGCTCCGGTTTCGGGCGAAACACTCCCACCTCTTTCACCTCGTAGTTGTGGCCGGAGACCATCAGCTTGATCTGCTTCCCCTGCCCCACCTCGCCGCCAAACACGCGCACATAAACCACCACGCCGCGGTAGGGGTCGAACACCGAGTCGAACACCAGCGCCGCCAATTGCGGCTGGGGCAGCGGTTTCGGCGATGGGATGCGCTTGATCACCGCCTCCAAGATTTCATGCACGCCGATGCCTTGCTTGCCGCTGGCCAGAATCGCCTCGTCGGCGGGAATCGCGAGGATGTCTTCCAGTTGCTTGCGCACCAAATCCACGTTCGCCGCGGGCAGGTCAATTTTGTTGATGACCGGGATGACCACCAAATTCTGTCGCAACGCCAGATGTGTGTTGGCGACCGTCTGCGCCTCGACCCCCTGGCTGGCGTCCACCAACAGCAGCGCGCCCTCGCACGCGCTGAGACTGCGGGACACTTCGTAGGAGAAATCCACGTGGCCTGGTGTATCAATCAGGTTCAGCGTGTAGTCCTGCCCGTCGTCGGCGCGGTATCGCATCGTTACCGGATGCATCTTGATCGTGATGCCCCGCTCGCGTTCGAGGTCCATCGAATCGAGGTGCTGGTCCACCAGTTCGCGATCCGCGACAGTGGACGTGGCTTGCAAGAGACGGTCGCTCAGCGTGGTCTTACCGTGGTCCACGTGGGCGATGATGCAGAAGTTGCGGGTGCGCGATGTGTCCATCCTCTCCCTCAACCGCCGCAAACCTTCCGCATTGCCGCGATGGCTGCCGCCATGTCCGGCGCGCGGAACAAAGCAACCCCGGAGACCATCACATTGGCTCCGGCCGCCGCACACGCACCCACCGTTTTTTCCGACACGCCGCCGTCCACCTCGATGTCGAAATCCAGTTGGCGAGCCGCACGCAACGACGCCAGTGCTCTAACCTTCTCCAACACGTGTTCCATGAACTTCTGGCCGCCGAAACCGGGGTTCACCGTCATTGCCAGGACCAAATCCACCCCGTCAAGAAACGGTTCTGTGGCGCTGACGGGCGTGGCGGGGTTGAACACCAAGCCCGCCTTCCTGCCCGCTCCGCGAATCGCCGCCAGGGTTGCCTTCACATCGCATGGACTCTCGACCTGCACGCTGACAAGGTCCGCGCCCGCTTCGATGAACGGCTCCACGAATTGGTCGGGTCGCTCGACCATCAGATGCACATCCAGCGGGCGCCGGGTCGCACGACGCACCGCCCGCACGATGTCAGGGCCGATGGTCAGGTTCGGCACGAAATGGCCGTCCATGACATCAAGGTGAAGCCAATCTGCTCCCGCAGCCTCGGCGCGCGCGACTTCATCGGCCAAGTGGCCAAAGTCGCTCGCAAGAATGGATGGAGCTATAATCAGCGGACGCGGCATAAAAATCGCCCGCACTCTAGCGGCGCACTGCTCCGCCAAGCAAGCAGATTGAAATCCCCTCCCTGCCTTTACTTCCAAAAACTCGCTGGCAGGAAACCCGCCACTGGCACACGCAGGCGATTCTCCGACTTGCGCGCGTCGCGCCGACCGCGAACGGTGGTGCAAACCTGACAACAACTGCGCAAGCGCGGCGACCGGTTGTTCTTGAACAGCCGAACGCCGCACCGCGTGCAGAAACGGACCACTTCCATGCGTGCTTTCATACTGCAACTATGCCCCCACCCCGGCAAAGTGTCAAATCCTGACGCAACTGACTGCCATGACGCACGTTGACGCTGCCAGAAGACCATGCCGCCACCAGCAATAAACGCCTGGTTGCAACATCCAAACCCCCGGCAACTTCAGTCCTCAAGCTCCGTGGGTGGCGCGCGCCGCGTTCGCCCTGAAGCGGCTGGCAGGATGGTCGCGCGCCGCACTGACTTGGGGACGCAAATTACGCGTTGATTTGCCAGCCGTGCCGCGCTACTAATACGGACACAACGCCGACCGAAAGGTGCAGACGGTTGGCGTTTTTGATTAGGCAGAAACAGAGCGGATATGAGGAAAAAGACCAAACAGTCAAAGACCAGCCCTGCTCCCGCACCGGCGCCGGCGGCAGTGAGCGGCCCGCAGACCGGCCCGATGAAGGGCGCGGACATTATCGTGGCCGCGTTAGAGCGCGAAGGCGTGGAGGTCATCTTTGCTTATCCAGGCGGCGCCTCGATGGAGATTCACCAATCGTTGACGCGCTCGAAGAGAATCCGCACCATTCTCTGCCGGCACGAGCAAGGCGGCGCGTTTATGGCCGACGCCTACGGGCGCGCCACGGGGCGCGCGGGTGTCGTGATGACCACCAGCGGTCCCGGCGCGACCAACCTTATCAGCGGCATCGCCGACGCTTACATGGATTCCGCGCCGTTGGTTGCCATCACGGGCCAGGTTACGCAGGCGATGATCGGCAAGAGCGCGTTTCAGGAAACCGACGTGTTCGGCGTCACGCTGCCAATCGTCAAACACAGCTACCTGGTTACCGATATCAACGACCTGCCCCGCATCATCAAGGAAGCCTTCCACATCGCCCAGACGGGTCGGCCCGGCCCCGTGCTTATTGACGTGCCGAAAAACATCCAGCAGGCCAGCACGACGCCCGTCTTCCCCGACAAGGTTAATCTGCCCGGCTACAATCCCGACCCGACCGACGACGACCTAGACGCGAAGCTGGAGCAACTCGCCGCGCTCATCGCCAATAGCGAGCGTCCCCTGCTCTATTGCGGCGGCGGCATCATTACAGGCAACGCCGCGGCGGAACTGCGCGAACTGGCTGAGAAGACACAGAT
>JAOACV010000454.1 GCA_026417675.1 Verrucomicrobiia bacterium | reverse complement strand
GTAGGGGCCCTGTTCCGCGTGCAAAGCCTGCAGGGCGGCCTCCACACCCGCGATGGGCTGTTGAACCTGCGCGAAAGAGAAAACGGACATTTCGCGTTGTTCCCGCGGCCAGTTGGCGTCGGCGACCATGCTCAACAGACTGTGCTGGGCCATTTCGGTGCCGGCGGCGCCCAGCACGCCGATGAGCACCGAAGCCATCTCCTTGCTGCAATCCGGGCGACCCAATTGATCCATGATGGCTTCAACCGCGCCGTCATCCGCCTTTACGGCGTCGTAGAGTTTCTCCATAAACTTCTGTTCCTCGGGCGATTCCGCGCCTCCGCGGGCGAGCAACTCCGCCAAACCCGCAATGTGCGCCCGCGCCACGGCAGCGCCCGTGCCGGGAGTGATCAAGATCGCGTCGCCCGACGGCGACGGCTGCGCGCTCCACGGCAATGATGCGGGTGCGGCCGCCCATTGCGCGGCCTTACCGGGACCCGCTTGCGCAATATCAGTTCGAAAACCGCTGTGAAGCAACTGGAAAACAAACTCTGACTCGGAATAGACATTTGGGCCAAGCCCGCGGGACGCGAGCTGCACGCTTTCCTGGCCCGCGATGCGGACCGGATGAGGATTCAGCATAATGACGGTGCTGCCAGTGATCTTGGAAGTTCCGTTCAACGTGCTCTGGTTAGCCGTGCGCACCTCGATGTAAGTGGTTTTGGTCTTGATAATCTGCGTGGGCGAACCCGGCTGCCGGACGTAAGTGGCGAGATAAATGCCGGTCGTGTCTTCCTCGCGTCGTGTCCAACGGGTCGCCGATGGGTCGTCGGCCAGCACGACCTGCCACCGGGCTAGGATGTCTTTCCACTGGTTGAGCGCGTCGGCCGACATCGACGGCAGCGCGATAAACTTCCCGATACGCCCGTTGCGCTCCACGAAAGCAAGGATTTCGCCGGCCATCACCTTGCTGAAATCCTGGCTGGCCGAGGCTTGCTGTGCGTCCGGCGCGGACATCTTGATGAACGGTCGCTGCAACTCAAAGCCAACAATCCAGCCCCCGTCGTCGCCGGGCCGTTCCTCGTAAATCTTCACGAGCAGTTCCCCCCGCTGCTCGACGCGCACTCGCCCCGATGTGACAGGCCGGCCGCTGGCGTTGGCGGCGAGGTCGCGGAGATCAAGCTCCACCGTCCGCTTCTGCGTGAACTCGTAGCGCAGACAATCACCTGCTTGGAAACCGAGACTGACTTTCCGGCGCAGGGTCTCGGTCTTAAGATGCGTGCTGTTGGGCCGGGCCTGATCTAACTGCGGCCCCCTCGCTGCCGTGTCTGCTGCGAGCTTGGCTTGACCGCCAATCATTTTCGTCCCAATGACAAGCGAAGTCGCGCCAATGGCGACCACTGTAGCGGCTAGCAGGAGCGTCCCAGTTCGCACGTGCCACGATGGCTTGGGGATGGATGTTCGGGCATCTCGCGGGTTCATAGTGATCTTCGTTTGGGCTGATGTTTTGTCTTGATGCCGCGGCCGGCGGTCGGCCGGGAGAGGCTTGGCGGCCTCTCCCGGCCAGCCAAGCTGGCTAGAAGCTGGCAAGGACGATCTGCTTGGACGGCGCAGAGAACCGCGCCAAGTCTTTCCGCCACTGGTTCCACAGCAACCTGGCGACGACATAGAAGTCAACGCTCGCCGGATCAATCGTCAAGTCCGAGCGACCGGTGAAGTTCGTTGGCGTCACCTGCAACCGGTTGTAGAGCCCCGTCTTGAGCAGACGCAGATCAGCGCCCAGAGAGACGTTGGCGCCGGAGACGCCCACACCCGCGGAAGCGCTGCCATTGCCCCACGCTGACGCGCTGCCCGACAGCAGCACATCGGTTGGTCCCAGCGCCAGCGTCAGCGCGCCTGAGGCGCCCGCGCCGACCGATCCGCGCACTGTCACCGGCACCGGCCCGACCATGAAGTTTTGGGTGACCGACAGGAACGTCCGATTGATCGAACGGTCCCATGTCCAGGTCGTCGGCATGCTTTTGCTGTCCACGATGTAACCGGCCACTTTCAACTGCATCGTGGCGCGGCGGTTGCCGTTGGCATTTTCCAAACCGGCCGAGAACTCCCCCAGCCGGCCGGTCTGCCCCAACAACTTCACGTCACCAGTCGCGTCGGCCCCGGTGCGGGCGTAACGCGCCCGGTTCTCTGCCGAGATGGTGAACGTGGCCGTCGCCCCCGCCGTGTTGTCGCCGAAGCTCAGCGGATAGGATTTCGAGTAGCTACCTGCCATCGCCGAAGTTCCCGCCAAACCGGCCAACATCGCAGGAACCATCAGGCAAGCGAGCGCGGTTCTGCCGCATCCCATGTGAGCGACGGCATTTTTCCGTGTTCGAGTTGTCTTGTTCATTTCATTTCTCCTTTCTTTCATCGGGCCAACTCTCCTTTGAGTTTCCGTCTCGTCCGTCGGGAATTGGCGCCTACTCTCGTATACGGAACGTCCGGGCGGATCTTACAAAAAAAATGAGCGGGGCTTGGGATCCTCCGCCGCGAAGTTCGGGTGGATCGCGTTCTCCGAACGCGATGATCCGAGCAGGGCGGCAGCATCGCGTTCGGAGAACGCGATCCACCTGAAAAAGCTGACAACCCGATGGCACCGGCCCTGTCTTGTCCGTCCCCATTTTTCGGATTGAATCCCGCCGCGTCCGGCCTTATGAACGGCGGCGAGGTGACACGACCATGTCCGCACCGCCCGACGCGCAGAAGAAAACAAGGTCCTCGCTGCTGGCCCGGCTCAAGGACTGGCGCGACAACGATAGTTGGCAGACCTTCTTCGACACTTACTGGTCGCTGATCTACGGCACTGCCATCAAGTCGGGTCTCACTCCGCCGGAGGCCGAGGACGTGGTTCAGGAAACGGTCTTCACCGTCGTCAAGCGAATCAACGAGTTCCACTACGACCGGGCCAAGGGCACCTTTCGGGGCTGGCTGGGAAAGATCATCCGGTCCCGCATCGCCGACCAGTTTCGCAAGCGCCTGCCCGTCAAACCGCCGAGCGTCCGTCCGTCGAGCGACACGTCGCGCACGTCAACAACCCGGCGCATCCCCGATCCGGTCCCGGTGAATTTCTACACCGTCTATGACCTCGCCTGGCGCGAGCATTTGCGCGAGAAGGCTCTCGAACTGCTCAAGGAAGAAGGCTCGTCGATCGCCTTCCCGGCCACAATCGAGCAGGTGCATGACGACATGGAGCAGGTGGCCAACCGCCTGGCCGACGCCAAAGCCGACGAAATCACCGTCGGCATCGAGGAAGACATCGTGGCCGCGCTCGAAGAGCT
>JAOACV010000453.1 GCA_026417675.1 Verrucomicrobiia bacterium | reverse complement strand
GCGCCGTGTCAATCGCTGAAACCCCACCATGAACCACAGACTTGCCCAACCGCTCCGCGGCATCGTGCCGCCGATGGTCACGCCCTTGCGCGGGCGCGACGAACTCGATGTGCCCGGCCTCGAACGGCTCATCGAGCACATCCTCGCCGGCGGCGTCAGCGGCCTGTTCATCCTCGGCACCACCGGGGAGGGACCGAGCCTGAGCTACCGGTTGCGCAAGGAACTCATCGAGCGCGCCTGCCGGCAGGTCAAGGGCCGCGTGCCGGTGCTGGTCGGCATCACCGACACGGCGTTCATCGAGTCACTCAACGTCGCCCGCTGGTCGGCCGATGCGGGCGCGGATGCGGTGGTGTTGGCGCCGCCGTATTATCTGCCGGAAGGGCAGCCGGAGTTGCAGGAATACCTCGATCATCTCGTGCCCGAACTGCCGCTGCCGCTCTTCCTTTATAATATGCCGGCGCTGACGAAAGTCTCGTTCGAGCTGGAGACCGTCCGCCGCGCGATGGACAATCCGCGCATTGTTGGGTTGAAGGACAGTTCCGGGGACATGATTTATTTTCACCGGGTCGTTGGTTTGTTGAAACATCGCCCCGACTGGACGCTGCTGATCGGCCCGGAGGAGATGCTCGCCGACGCCGTCTTCGCGGGCGGCCACGGCGGCGTGAACGGCGGGGCAAACTTTTTTCCGCGCCTCTACGTCGAGTTGTTTCGCGCCGCGCAGTCCGGCGACACCGCGCGGACGCGCGAACTGCACGCGCAGGTCATGCGCATCAGCGACAACCTCTATCGCATCGGCCGCCATCCGTCGGCGATCATCAAGGGCATCAAGTGCGCCCTCTCGCTGCTCGGCGTCTGCGACGATTTCATGGCCGAGCCGTTCCACCGCTTCCGCGAGCCGGAACGCGAGAAGGTGCGGCAACTACTGTCGCGTTTGAAACCATAGCGAACCGACTCAACTGCCATCACCATGAAATACAAGCTGTGTTTCGCAGCCGTGCATGTCCTGAGTGCCGCCGTCGCCAGTGCCGATGCGCCGACGGCCCAACCCATCGCGAGGGCGGGGAATGGCGTGGCAATCCTTTCGCCGATTTCCAAGGCGACCGTGGATGTCCGCGACGGCGCGGGCACGGTGAAGGTGCCAGCGGGCATGGTGTTCGTTCCTGCGGGCAAGTTCAAATTCGGCGTGGGAGCGGAGGCGCGCGAGGTTCATCTGGAGGCGTATTGCATCGGGCGCTTCGAGGTGACGAACGCGGAATACAAGGCGTTCCTCGACGCGACGCATCATCGCGGCGCGCCCCGCTACTGGAGGAACGGCTGTTATCCCGCCGGCAAAGCGAATCATCCGGTGCTCTTTGTTTCGCTCGTGGATGCCGGGGCTTACTGCGCGTGGGTCAGCAAAGAGACCGGTTGGAATGTCGTGGTCCCCTCCGCCGAGCAGTGGGAGAAAGCCGCGCGCGGCCCGAAAGGCTGGCTTTATCCCTGGGGCAACGAGAAGGACTCGCGCTACACCGGCGGCAAGCTCAAAGCGCGCTTCAATTACAATGCCGTGTGTGTCGCGCACTTCCTGGAGAAGGAGGCGAAGACGATGACCGCTTACACTGACCGCTCCAGTCGCAGCGGCCAGAAGGTCGCGGTGGCCGACATCACCGGCGGCGATGGTCAGCGCCTCGGCATCACGCCGGATGGCAGCGTGACGGGCTGGATTGATCACCGGACAAACACCGGCTTCGTGAACACGGAGATTTATCGCCGCTTGGTGGACGAGGGCGGCTACACGACGCCCGTGGGCCGTTTCGAGGACGGCAAGAGCGCCTACGGCTGTTACGACATGGCCGGCAACGCTTACGAGTGGACCAGCACGCTCATCACGGCCACCAACGGCGCCGAGCGTGGCCGGAAGGTGAACGACGTGCGCGGCGGATCGTGGTATTCCACGGGACGCAGCTGCGTGAGCGTTTGCACCGGCGAAGGCCGCTCCGGTCGCAGCGGTTATCATTCGGTCGGTTTCCGCATCGCAATGATTCCTGCGCCCGCCGCGAAACCTCCCGCGAAGTGATAGCACCGGCAACCACAACATGAACCGCTGGATGGCCTTATTCTTCTGCGCCCTCGCGCTATCGCAGCTTGTCGCGGCGAGCGACAGTCCTTCAAGCAAGCCGCAGGTCATCATCCTGAAGCTCGACGATGTAAAGCAGGTCAAGAACGCCCCTGTCCACCGGAGTTGGCAGCGCGTGTTGGATTACCTCGAAAAGAACGGCTTGAAGGCGTCGTTCGGCATCATCTGCTCGTCGCTGGAAAAAGATAACGCGGCCTACTTCGATTGGATCAAGACCGTGGCCAAGCGCGGCAATGTCGAGTTCTGGTTGCACGGCTATCGGGACAGGACAACGGCCGACAAGACGGGCGAGTTCGAACAGGGAACGTTCGAGGAACAAAAGGGGGTCTTCGAGAAATGCGAACGTCTCGCGAAGGAAAAGCTGGGCTTCACGCTGCCGGCGTTCGGGCCGCATTGGAGCGGCACGACCGACGCGACGGAAAAGGCTCTGGACGCGGTGCCGGAGATCCGAATCTGGCTCTACGGGCCGAAGGCGCCGAAGTTTTACAAGAAGACCTCGCTGCCGCGCGTCATGGCGCTGGAGAATCCAACGTTCCTGCCGGACTTCGAGAAGTTCAAGGCCATCTACGAGCGCATCGGCGCGCGGGAGAAATGCCTGGTTCTGCAAGGCCATCCGCCGAACTGGTGGAAGGAGGAACGATGGGACGGCTTCTTCAAAATCGTCGAGTTCCTCCGGGCCAAAGGCTGTGTTTTCATGACGCCGTCGGAGTATTTGCAAAGCGCGATCGCCAAGTAATTGCATGAAAACAACTCCAGCTTGCTTCCTTATCTTCGCGTTCATCGCGCCCGCCTGTGCCGCCGAGCCAAAGGAATTGACCAACTCCATCGGCATGAAGCTCGTGCGCATCGAACCGGGCAGTTTCATCATGGGACAGGACGGGCCGCGCGCCGATTACCAAATGAGAAGACATCCTGCAAAATTCGACGACGCCGACTGGGATGAAACACCGGCGCACAAGGTAACGATCACCCGGCCATTTTACATCGGCGCAACCGAAGTCACGGTCGGCCAGTTCCGGCAGTTCAAGCCTTGCGATGGCGCGGAAGACGAAGCGGTGACCGGGGTGAGTTGGCACGATGCGGTAAAGTTCTGCGAGTGGTTGTCACAGAAAGAGGGGCGAACCTATCGCCTGCCAACGGAAGCCGAGTGGGAATACGCTTGTCGAGCCGGCACCACGACACTGTTTCAC
>JAOACV010000452.1 GCA_026417675.1 Verrucomicrobiia bacterium | reverse complement strand
GCGGCGGATATACGACGACCGGGGGCGGCAGCGGCCGGCAAACGACCACGGGCGGCGGAGGCGGCGGTGCCACAAACACCGGCCCCCACGCCGGCGAAGCCACAAACACCGGCCCCGAACTGAACGAGATGCTCCAACTGACGCGCTGCGCCTCGGCGGGAATGGCGACGGCCAGCACCGCGACCACTCCGAGAATCAGAAGCCTGGGTTTCATGGGCGCTCTCCTGCGCCGCCGCGCTCCGCGACGGCCACTTTCACCGACGCGGGAGCCGCCCCGTTTATTCACGGCTTCAGGAACAGTTCGATCACCGGCACGGTGACGGCCGGTTTCTGCACCGGGAGGTCGAGCGTGAGCGTATCGGCGCTCGCCTGCCGGTCGTCCATCCACGCGCCTTTCTGGGCGGCGAAGCGGACCTCGGAGGCGTCGTTGAGCAGTTGGGCGTATTTGATTTTACCGGCAAAACCGTCGAGATGCAGCTTGCCCATCGGCCAGACCAGCACGTGCAGGTAGAGCCGGCGGGTCTTCGGGTTGTAGGTGAGCAGACAGTGGTCGGGTTTCTTGAATTCGTTGGGCGCGGCGGTGCAACCGTAGAGGCTGCGGCTGTGGAAACGCATCCACTGGCCGATGCCGTTGAGCCGGTCGAGGGCGCGCTGGTCGAACGTCCCGCGCGCGGTGGGGCCGACGTTGAGCAGGAGGTTGCCGCCTTTGCTGACGGTCTCGATGAGCATGACGACGAGTTGCTCGACGCTCGTCCAGGTCGTCTCGTCGCGGTGATAGCCCCACGAACCGCTGAACGTCTGGCAGGTTTCCCACGGCACGCGCTTGCCGTCCACGGTCACCCAGCCGCGCGGCATGAACTGCTCCGGCGTGCGGAAATCCCAGCCGCCGGGTTGGTCGAGCAGGTCGAGCCGGTCGTTGATGATGCATTTGGGCTGCAGCTCCCGAATCACCCGCAGCAGCCGTTCGCTCTGCCAGTCGTCGCGTCCCTTGCCGTCGTTGCCGGGGAACGAAAAATCAAGGAACAGGCAGTCCACCGGACCGAACTGCGTGAGCAACTCGCGCAATTGTTTCTCCATGTAGTCCACGTATTTCCTCATGTCGCGATTCTTGGCCTTTTCGCGGAACGCCTTGTTATCGCGCATCGGATGGACGCGGTCAGGCGGATAGTCGGGATGGTGCCAGTCAATCAGCGAGTAGTAGAACCCGACGCGCAGGCCCTCGGCTCGGAACGCCTCGACCATCGGCTTGATGAGGTCCTTGCCGTAGGGTGTCTTGGTCGCCTTGTAGTCGGTCACCTTTGAGTCCCAGAGGCAGAAGCCCTCGTGATGCTTGGTGGTGATGACGAAGTAGCGCATCCCGGCCTGCCTCGCCACGCGCGCCCATTCGCGCGGGTTGTAGAGGTCGGGATTGAAGACCTCGAAATACTTTTGGTAATCAGCGTCGGTGATCCGCTCGCGGTTCTTCACCCACTCGTGCCGGGCGGCCTGGGCGTAGAGACCCCAGTGGATGAACATGCCGAACCGCGCCTCAGTCCACCACGCCATGCGGGCTTGTTTCTGTTCGTCGGTTTCCTGCGGCGGTTTTGTTTGCGCTTGCGCGAGGGGCAGTTGAGTGATGATGGCCAACAGCGCCATCCCTTTGAGGATCGAGCATCGAAGATTCGGTTTCATAGTCGGTGCGCGGGATTTTCCAAGGTCGCGCCTCATTCTGCCAACTGAAAAATGCGGGCTACAGCGACGCACGGGTCACTACCCCCGCATGTCTGCCTTTGCTTGGCCCCGTGTGTGGGGTATAAACGCCGCCGGTCGCATGTCAAAGCCGCGGTCTGAATCAAAAGAATCGTTTGCATCACGCTCTCCGGCAGCGCGATTTGCTTCTTGCGCCCTCCTTTCGCTCGGCGTCCTCTTCGCGCGCGGCGGGGATGTGCCGCCGTTGCTTGGCCCGCAGGAACAGCTTGGTCTCGACATCGCCCTGCGCGCGAACTTGCTCGACCGCGCCGATCTCGGCTACCGCAAGGACAACGCCGAGACGGAGTTTCGTTTGGAGAAAGCGCGGCGTTTCCTCCACGATCCGCTCGCCATGCCGCTCCACGCCGACGCTGTCGCGCGCGAATTGCGCGGGGCGGATTCGTTGGCAAGGCTCGCCGCGTTCCTGGCGCGCGAGCGCGAGATTCCATTCAGTCCGCCCTCGCGATCGCCCGGCATCGCGGGTGAGCCGGCGGCATATCTGGTTGCCGCGTGTGAACGCGCAAGCGCCCTACTGGCCAAAGCATTCGCCTCAGTGCCCGTCAACGACCGCCTCCGCGCCAGCGCGCTCTACGCCGCTCAAGAACTCCACCAGCCGGCCGATGTGCTGAAGAAGATCGGCGCGGATCAGCTCGGCTTCGACGCGGCGCATTTGGCCATGCTCGCGCCGCATCGGAAGATGGATTATGCCGCGCTGGCGGAGGCGGTTCAGATTCTCTGTGCGGCGATTGACGAGGCACTGCCAGCGCTGAAGGCGCAGCCGCCCGTGCTGATGGCGCGGGACACGCCGCTGGGCAAGGTCATTGTCGGCACGCCGGGCAATGATGTCTATCGCGACGAGGCGCTGCTCATCATTGACCCGGGCGGCGACGACCTCTATCTCAACACCGCCGGCGGCGCGGACGGTCTCGCGGGCCGCCCGATCTCCATCGTGATTGATCTGGCCGGCAACGACCGTTACGAGGGCCGCAGTTTCTGCCAGGGTTGCGGTTTCTGGGGCGTCGGGATTCTGGTGGACTGCGGCGGCAACGATACTTACGCCGCGCAGAACTGCGCGCAGGGCGCGGGACTGTTCGGCTGCGGGCTGCTCGCCGACCTCGGCGGGCGCGACCGTTACGAGGCCGACACAATGGCGCAAGGCGCGGCGGCGTTCGGTCTGGCGGCGCTCTGGGACCGCGCGGGCGACGACGGCTATCGCGCGGCGCAGTTTGCACAGGCGGTCGCGGGCGTCGGCGGCTGCGGCTTGTTGCTGGAGGGCGAGGGCGGCGACACCTATTTTGTCGGCGGCAAATACGGCGACGCCGAACGCTACAGCGCGCATTTCCTCTCGCTCGGCCAGGGCTTCGCCATCGGCGACCGGCCGTTCGCTGCGGGCGGCGTGGCGATCCTGTGCGACCTCTCTGGCAACGACAACTATTACGCCGACATCTATGGTCAGGGTGTCAGCTACTGGTATTCGCTCGGCCTGTTGCTCGACCTCGCCGGTAACGATACCTATCGCATCTATCACTACGGACAGGGCGCGGGCATCCACCTCAGCGCGGCGCTGCTGGCTGACTGGTCTGGCGA
>JAOACV010000451.1 GCA_026417675.1 Verrucomicrobiia bacterium | reverse complement strand
CCAGATGCCGTACTTGAGAGACACGCATGTCCCCCGTCCCGTTATGAACTTGGGGTAAGAGACGTTGTCGCCCGTATAAATGTAACCTTCCCGGTAATCCCCGGCGTTGAACTCCTCCACCACCATCGGCCAGTGGGCGATGCGGTCGGCCTTGCCAGTTTGAATTTGGAACGGTCGCGGGCAGATCAGGGCAACCACGTCGGAGTCAGTAAACTCGATGAGCCAGCCGGTGAAGAACGCGTGTTCCTCTTTGGTTTCGAGAAAGCAACTGTAACGCGGGTCGGGGATGACCATCTTGTTGCGGCGATGGTTGAACCAGCCGGAGCACACGGCCGCCTTGATCCGCGGCTCCAGCGGCGTCCAGAACATGGTGGCCAGCCCGCCCAGCGACAGTCCCCACATGCCAACGCGCTCGCCGTCCACGCGCGGCTCCCGCGCGGCCTCGTCGAGCAACCGTTGCATCCGCGCCAGCTCGATGCCCGGCAGACTCAAGTCGGCGAGCCGGCAGAGCCGCTCGATGCGGTTGCGCCGCTCAACGGTGCGCAAGTTCATCGGCGCCAGCACCGCAAAGCCGGCCTTGAGCAACTCGCGCGCGTAGGCATGATACGCGCCGCCGGGATCCATCAGCCCGAAGTTCTTCTCCGGCGTGCTGCCGATGCCGTGCTGGACAATCACCAGCGGCGCGCGTTTGCGCGCGCCGGCCTCGGCGGGCGCGGCGAAAATGCCTTCCGCGGTCAACCCGCCCAGCGGCACGCGCCACCATTCGGCTTTCAGGTCGCTCAACGGCTCATAGGGCGCGCGTTCCAACGGGCCGGTCTTGGTCAGTGTGGGCGGCTTGATCACCGCGCGCCAGCGGGCGCGGTTCGGCTCGACGCTTTTCACGAACGCCTCGATGCTCGAATAATCGCGCTGCCAGGCCTTGGCGGCGCGCTGCGGATAATCATCCACCAACATCCGGCGCAACCAGGCCTCCAGTTGCGCGGCGTAGGCGTTGGTCCGCTGCTCCTCGGCGGCTTCGAGGGTTTTCTCCGGCGCGGTGCGTTTCGCGTCGGCGGCGTTTCCATCGCCGCCAAGGCACAACGCGGCAATCGTGATGGCGTGAATGGCATGTCTTTTCATGGGTTGGTTCCTCTGGCTTCTTTGTCAGCAACGCGGGTCAGCAGGGGTTGTCATTGATAACGATGCACTGGAAGGATTCATTTGGCCGCGCGCAAGTCGGCGGATTTGCCGCCGCGGCCAATCGGGGGCTTGTGCCAAAGCGATTCCCAGTAAGCGCGGTCGGTGGCATAAACGTCAATCGGCGCGGAATCCGAGAGGGCGGCGGGCAGGATGCCGAGCCGTTGCATTTCGCGGATGTATTCGGCGCGCGGGCGGAAGCCGGGCATGTCGAAGCGCCGAATCTCCTCCAGCTTGCGCTTGGCCTCCATGATGGCGGCCAGCAGCTTTTGGTAATCGGCGTCGCGGAGGCCGCCGAAGACGACGGTGCCGCACGCCTCGAAACCGCCGGCGCGCTTCGACAGCGGTGCGAGCAGCAGCAGCGACTTGTCGGGCCGCGTGAGGTTGTAGAACAGATCGCGCGACCAGCGGCGGCGGATGTCCTTGGCCGTCAGACTCACCCACGGCGGATTTCCCTTGAACGCCGTGCCCCAACCGCCGGGGCCGACCAGGTGCGAAGGCGAGAGCGGCAGGGGTTTTTGCTCGTCGTGACAGCGCGCGCACCGGCGATGCATGACCTCGGCGGCGGCTTTCATGCTGGGCCATTCGGCGTCGCTGCGGTCCAGCCGGATGGAGCGATCCACGATTTCGAACGCGCCCAGCATGCCGGTGCCGAGCGCTGCATACGTGCCCGGATAAGCCGCGCCGCTGTCAATCCACAGCCGGACAACGCGCCGCTCGCGCGCCGTCGGTTTCGCTCCGTAGTGGCTGCCGTCGAGGAACTTCAGCAGCGGGCTGGCGGAACTGCCGATGGCGCGCGGCGGGCGGTTGCCATTGCCGTTGCGACCGTCGGAAACAAGGTCGTGCGCCGTCAGTGTGTAGTAACTGATCGAAAACATCGGGCCGCGGTCGCCCGACAACGAGATGCCGCCCGCGCGCCGGTCGTCGTCGTGGCAGGGCAGACAATGCCGGTTAAGGATCGGCTGGATGTCACGCGGGAAGTCGAGCACGTCAGGAACGTCGGCGAGCGGCTCGATGCGGCTGGGCGCGCGGCGCCACGCCAGCGGCGCGCGGGCCGGGTGCGGCGGCGCCGCGTGACGCGGCTCGTGACAACCCGCGCAGGTCATTGTCTCGCCAGGCATCACGGTGAGGAAACTCTGCATCCGCTTCACCGACATTTCCTGCTCGTCGAGGGCCACGAAGAACAGACTTCGCAAGGCGGGCATCTCGGCGTAGGCGGAGCCATCCGGCTCGACGGGAATCGTGCCGAGGATGCGTTCGAGAGTGAAGGTGCCGCCGTAGCTGAGCGGTTCCATGCCGCCGGTGTAATTGACGGCCTTGGGCAGGGTTTCGAGCACCAGCAGTTTCTTGATCTCGCCGGGCTTCACGCCCGTCATGTTTCGCCCGTGGCAGACGTCAACCAGCAGCAACCGTCCGGTTTCGCGGGACCAGTCCACACTCGGCGCGACCAGGGGTTCGCGAGGCCGCGGCGCCAGCAGGCGCGGCTCATGACACTCCAGGCCCGTGCGGCGATCGCCTTCGGGAAGCTTGTAGATCGTCTGCGTCCTGCCGTCGCCATCGATCAGCACAATCTCCGTGCCGCGGGCGGCCAAGAACGCAGTCTCGGAGAACGCCCACGGGTCGCGATAGTCGGGCGAGTCGCTGATCGAACGAGCCGCCGCGAGCGCGTCGGGACCCGACGCGGGGTCCACCACCGTCAGGACGCCGTCGTGCTCGCGGCGGCCGTGGCCGGGCGAGAAGGAGGCCACAATCTTGCGCGAGCCGGGGATCGGTTTGGCGTCAATCATCACGATGCCCGGATGTTGATTGCCGTAGAAAACCGTCTGCCGCGTTCCGTCGGGCGAGGTGACCCAGAGGTGGTGAAACATCAGTTGGTTGCGGTCCACGTATTCCCAACGCGTGTAGAGCACCTGGCCGCTGGGCAGCACCCAAGGCGTGTTGTCATGCTCGTTGTTGCTGGAAAGGATGCGCAGGTCCGAGCCGTCGCTGTTGCAGCGGTAGAGGACGGCCACCTGCGTGATGTGGCAGTTCACGCACCGGTTGCAGCGGGTGGAGACAAACATGATGCCGCCGTCGGGGAGCCAGGTCGGTTCAACGTCGTCAAACGGCCCGTCGGTGAGTTGCCGCAGGCCGGAAGCT
>JAOACV010000450.1 GCA_026417675.1 Verrucomicrobiia bacterium | reverse complement strand
TTCACACTCCGCACGGCCGGCAACTCGCTCTTCATCGCGGGCCGCGACAGTGACGGCAAGCCGCTTGATCCCGACACGTGGGCGGGAACATTGTTTGGCGTCTATGAGCTGATGGAGGAAATGATGGGCGTGCGCTGGCTGTGGCCCGGCGAGTTGGGCGAGCATGTGCCTGCGGCGAAAACCATCGCAATTCCCGACATGGACAGGACGGAGTCGCCGCGGTTGATCATCCGGCGGCTCCGCAGCACGCTGGACGGCCGGCCCGGCGCGGCGCCGGGCGACACCTTCTCGCCGTCCGCGTTGCGGAAGGCGCGCGCAGACCAGGACAAGTGGCTCCGCAGGCATCGCATGGGTCATTCGCGCAAGATGCTTTGGGGCCACGCGTTCACGTCGTGGTGGGAGCAATACGGCAAGGAACATCCCGACTGGTTCAACCTGCTCGACGACGGCAGACGCGGACCGCAATACGGAAACCGTGGCGACCGCACCGCCATGTGCGTGTCCAACCCGGGCCTCCACGCGCAGATCATCGCCAACTGGCTGAAGGCGTGCGCCGCCAGTCCAAACAGCAAGCCCAACATCAATGCCTGCGAGAACGACGTGTTTGGCCGCTGCCAGTGCGACAACTGCAAGGCGTGGGACGCGCCGTGGCCGGACGAGAAACTCTATCCGGAGCGGTTCAGCAAATACGGAATTGTTTCAGACCGTTACGCGCGCTTCTGGCGGACGTTGCAGGAGTTGGCGGCGAAACACGATCCGGACGCCATCGTCACCGGCTACGCCTACGTCAATTACGCCCCGCCGCCTGTGCGTGAGAAGCTCAACGACCACGTCTGGATTGGCCTCGTGCCCGACGCGTTCTTCCCTCGCAGCGAAGCGGAACATAGGCAGTGCATCGCGATGTGGGACGGTTGGGCGAAAACCGGCTGCAAACTGTTGCTGCGGCCCAACTACACGCTCGACGGCTATTGCATGCCCTACATCTACGCGCATCAGTTCGCCGACGAGTTCGCCCATCACGCGAAGAACGGCATGATCGCCACCGACTTCGACTCGCTGACGGCGATGTGGGCGACGCAGGGGCCGCAGACGTATTTGTTTGCGCGCTGGCAGAGTTGTCTCGACAAAAACGTGGACGAGGTGCTGGCCGAGTATTACGCAGGCTTCGGCCCGGCCGCGAAAAAGGTGAAGGTTTACTTCGATTATTAGGAGGACTACACGATGAGCCATCGCGAGCGATTCCGCGACATAGAGAAACGGTTGAACGCCAATTGGGCGCTTTACCCGCGCATGGCCCACGAATGTTTCACGCCGGTCGCGTTCGCTCGCGGCCGGCAACTTCTGGACGACGCGAGGAAGACCGCGAAAGACGATGCGACCGCGCTGGCACGCGTTGAGTTCCTGCAAAAGGGCCTGACCCACGCCGAGAAATGCGCCGCCGCCAGCCGCGCGCGAGCCTCGGGTGATTTTCTGGCCATCCAGGACGCTCTCAACGACCTGCGGAGCTGCCGCCGGCAGATCGAGCGCGATAATGTCGCCAACCTTGCCTACTGCGCGTGGATCGAGTCGCGGGCATTCGGCGAGGCTAGGCGCGCCGTCGCCTACACCGGCGAGCCGCTAAGGCCCATTGCCGAGAAGGTCGCATCGGCCGAACTCAAACCCATCTCCCTCCGTGGCGACTTCGGCTTCCTTGCGTTGCTGGGTGCTCAGGAGACGTTTCGCGCTACCATCGCGATCCGCAAGGTCGGCAAGAACAACACGCCCGCCAGTTGGACGCTCGTGGGGCCGAATCAGGTGAAACTCGCTGCAGGAACCGTCGAACCCGGCAAGACATGCGAACTCGAAGTCGCTGCTCCCGCGAAAGGCGTTTACAACCTCATCCTCACCTCGGCGAACAATGCCGCGTTGACCACGCTCCACAATGACTACGCCGTCATCCTCGGCCGGGATCTGGGGCTGATTCACGCCAGCGGGCCGATGTGGTTTTATGTGCCGCTGCGGACGAGGAGCTTCACCGTGACGCTGAAATCTCCCGCACCCGGCGAGACCGCTAGGATCACAATCCACGATCCCGACGGTCGCGAAGTTGCCTCTGGCTTCACCGGTCCCGCCGAGAAGGCGGTCCTCAACGTCAAGGTCCCCGCCGGCCAGGACGGCAAGGCGTGGTCGGTCGTGCCATCGTGCGGTCCCGCCGGCGTCATGGAGGATTACTCCATCATCCTCGGCGAGGAATTGCCGCCGTATTGGGCGCAGGCGCCAGACCGGTTGCTTGTGCCTGACAAACAAGGAAACAAGGAGAGGCACTGATGCAACGTGCGCTGCTGTGCTTGACGGTTCTGTTCTTCATGGTCGCTTTCTCGCCGCGCTCGATAGCCGCGGCGGCCGCCGGCGGTTCGTATGCAGCGTGGCAGCGTCACCATGAAACAAGGTTGAAAGACGCGTCACTCGTGCGCTGCTACACCTTTGAGACCGCAACACCCGGCGCGCCCGTTCCCAATCTGGCTGGCGAGAAGGCTGCGGCTCTGAACTTCAGGTTCCAGCAGAAAGCTGGCGCGCCGGTCGAGCCACTGCGCGTGGTTGCCGGCCGCTGGCCGCAAATGAAGGCGGTGCGCCTCGATCAGGTGTATCTCGCGACAGAGCCGTTCCCAGTGACAAACAAATCGTTCACGGCGGCGGCGTGGGCGAAGCTCAACGGCCCCGGGGCGCATCGCGGCAACAACGAATCCGCCAACGGCACGCTACTGTCCGTCGGCAGCGGCTACTGGGACGGATGGAGGCTGACGGTGAGCTACCCGCTGCGCACGCTCGGTTTCGAGATCGGCCGGCCGAAACCGTCGCACTCTGTCGGCATCCGCGCCACCGGAGTCTTGAACGACGCTGTGTGGCACCACCTCGTCGCCTCTTGGGACGGACGCGAGATGCGCCTTTATGTGGACGGCGCGCTGGCCAGCTCGGGCGCGTATGACGGCAACTACACGCCGCCGGCGGCCGACGGGCAGTTTCGCATCGGTTACGCCGGCCACGGCCTCGGCTCGGTTGTTTTCGACGTGGACGAGGTGACCATCTACAGCCGCGCGCTCTCCGCCGAGGAAATCCTGCGCGCCGTCGAATTCTGCGGCCCGCAAGCGCCTGGTGTGCGACGCAACCTCGCGCAACTTTGCCGCCAACGGAAGGACTTCTCCGGCGCGCGAGAGCATTATCGCGCCTTGTTGGAATCGCCCGCACTCGGTTTGCGCGACCGCCTCAACGCGCTGTTCGAACTGGGCCGGCTCTGCTGGCAGACTGTCTCTTATACACATCTGACGCTGCCGACGAGCG
>JAOACV010000044.1 GCA_026417675.1 Verrucomicrobiia bacterium | reverse complement strand
GGAATTCACCACCGTGCCGCTGGGCGGACTGGCTTTGCTGATGGTGTTCGGCACGGCGATGGTCGGCTCGTTATTCTCAGCCGATGCGTGGAACAACGTCACGTTCACCGCCGGCGAGGTGAAGAACCCGAAACGCAACCTGCCGCTCAGCCTGCTCCTCGGCGTCGTGATTGTGTGCGTCCTCTATTTCCTCGTGAACGTAAGCTATCTGGTCACGCTGCCGCTCAAAGGCTCGCCGACGGGCGCGACGCCGATGGAGCGCGGCATCCAGTTCGCCCTCAACGACCGCGTCGCCACGGCGGCGGCGGAGGTCATCTTCGGGGCGCCCGCCGCCGCGATCATGGCAGTGCTCATCATGATCTCCACGTTCGGCTGCATCAACGGCATGATTCTGTCCGGGGCGCGGGTCTATTACGCGATGGCGCAGGACGGCCTGTTTTTCGGCCGCATCGGCAACCTCAACCAGCGTGCCGTCCCGCGAAACGGGCTGATCGCGCAATGCGTCTGGGGCTGTCTGCTGTGCCTGTCGGGCACCTACAGCGAACTGCTCGATTACGTGATGTGTGTCACGATGATCTTCTACGTGCTGACCATCGCCGGCTTGTTCGTGCTGCGCCGGACCCGCCCCGACGCGGAGCGTCCGTATCGCGCGTGGGGCTATCCGGTTGTGCCGGCGATCTACATCATCGCCGCCGCGCTGATCTCGCTGGACCTGCTCGTCTCGCCCAAGACCCGCCCGAACACCTGGCCCGGCCTGCTGATTGTGCTGGCTGGCGTGCCGGTGTATGGATGGTGGCGACGGCGTGTCGCGGCTCAGACCACGAGACGAAGCAAGCCGCCTGCCGACTGACACAATGGCGACGGCCGCAGCCAGAAGACTGCAAGCGTCATGCAATGCAGCCCCTCGCTTTTGCCAAGCTTGCAGTTCGCCGCCGCTTGGCGCCGCGTTCTGACGACGCCATGGCAAAGTTGTCCGCGGCGAAACTTGCGAGCGTTGGAGGCTGGTCATGACGTTGGCGCACCGCGCGCATTGTGGGTGCCGATCAACAATCCTGCCGGTTCCGAACGCCTTCCGTCTGGCCCCGCTTCCACCGTTGCCACAGCGCTTGTCACGGGGCCGATGGGAGGCTAAGTTCCGTGCCGTTTATGCCGATCTACGAATACGTTTGTGAGCGTTGTGAGCATCGTTTCGAGCTGCTGGTGCGCGCCTCAACGGTGCCGGAGTGTCCCGCCTGTAAGGGACGAAAGCTGCAGCGCCGGCTGTCGGTGTTCGCCGTCAGCAGTTCGTCGGGAAGCGGCGGCGCGCGCCTGCCGGAGTCGTGTCACGGCTGCAACCAGGCCGGAACGCCCGCGTGTGCCATGCGGGGCGGGGCGTGAAGTGCAAGACATGAGACACGGGACGTGATCTTGGCGCGACGGCTCCGCCTGCGTCGGGCGTTTTGCGTTGCACGCTGGCTCGTCACGACACCAAGGCCCGATGTTTCGCAAACGCCGCGCGCAGGTCGCGGCTGAGTTGGTCCTGCAACTCCTGCAGGCGACGGTAGAGCACGACATGGGCGCCCTTCGGTCGGGCGATGCTCTTGCGGTCGAGTTTGACGAATTCGTCGGTGATCTCCCAAATCTCCACCTTGCTGCCCTTCTGTCGCGCGTAGCACCACATCGCTTGCAACGCGGCGCCGTAGGCGGCACCCTCGGCGGTTTGCGTGCAGACGACCTCCGCGTTGAACACATCGGCCATGATCTGGCGCCAGACGGGCGACTGCGAGCCGCCGCCGGTCGCGCGAATCTGCGTTGGGGCGATGCCGAGCGCGCGCAGGCGGTTGAGGCCGTAGTTCATGCCGAGCGTGACGCCCTCCATCGCCGCGCGCGCGAATGGACCTGCGGCGAACGTGCGGTGGTTGACGCCAAAGAACACGCCGGTGCCATCGGGCACGTTCGGCGTGCGCTCGCCCTCGAAATACGGCAGCAACAGCAGGCCGTTGGCGCCGTGCGGCGTCTTGCGGACTTCGGCGTCCATCTTCGCGAACGTCCAGCCGAAATCGTTGCGCACCATCTCGGTGGCCACGGTGACATTCATCGTGCAAAGCAACGGCAGCCAGCGGCCCGTGGAGTCGCAGAACGCGGCGATCTCCCCCGTCGGGTCAATCACCGGCTGGTCGCTGCACGCGTAGATGGTGCCGCTGGTGCCGAAGCTGGCCGTGACGATGCCGGGCTTGGTGTTGCCCGTGCCGATGGCGCCCATCATGTTGTCGCCGCCGCCCGCGCTGACCATCACGTCGGTCGTCAGGCCGAGCTTTTTCGCCGCCGCGGCGCAAAGATTGCCCGCAGGCTGGTCGCTCGGCTGAATCGCCGGGAGCTTCCCCTTCAACTCCGGGTCAATCGCGGCGATGACCTCGTCGCACCATTGACGCGTGCGCACATTCATCAGCGCCGTGCCGCTGGCGTCGCCATATTCCATCGTCTTGTTGCCCGTGAGCCAGAAGTTGATGTAGTCGTGCGGCAGCAACACCGTGGCGAGTTTGGCGTAGTTCTGCGGTTCGTTTTGTTTCAGCCAAAGAATCTTTGACGCGGTGAATCCGGGCGGCACGCCGATGCCCATCAGTTCGATGACGCGCCGCAGACCGCCGAGTCTGCCGATGATCTCCTCGCACTGCGGCGCGGTGGAGGTGTCGCACCAGAGCTTGGCGGGGCGGATGACGTTGCCGTCGGCGTCGAGCGGCACAAACCCGTGCTGTTGCCCGCTGACGCCAATGCCGCGCACGTCGCGGGGGTTGACCTTCGCGGTCTTCAACGCGCCGCGCACACTGGCGACGACCGCGTCAATCCACGCCTTCGGATGCTGCTCCTTGTGTCCCGGCGGCAGCTTCGGGATGAGTCCGTGCGCCTTCGCCGCTGCGCCGACTACGCGCCCGTTGCGCGCGTCCACAACGATGGCCTTGGTGGATTGTGTGCCGCTGTCAATGCCAATGAAATAGTCAGCCATGATGTCTCCTCAGGTTTGTGGCTGCGCACTGTAGGCCGGCCATCCGCAAGATTCAAGCCGGACGGCGCCCGTGAGGTTTTACTGTCCTGCAAACTCCTTATGCGCGCGCCTGTGCCACGCGGGGATTTCGATCTTCTGCGGGCACTTCGGTTCGCACTCGCCGCAGTCTTCGCAGGCGCTCGATCGCACGGCTGCGGGGAGCATGTGGTAGATGTTGCGGCTCAGCAACGAACTGTTGGGACCGTAGCCTTTCGCATCATTGTAGAGGCGGAAGTTGAGCGGGATGTCCACGCCGTGCGGACAGGGCATGCAGTAGCGGCATTGGGTGCAGGGGATGGGACGCAAACCCTCGAACGCCTTCAGGAGTTTGCCGACCAGGTCCAATTCCGCCTGGGTAAGCGTGCCGACGCCGGAGTGCGCGGCGCTGGCAACGTTCTCGCGGACCTGTTGCAAATTGCTCATGCCGCTCAACACGAGCGAGACTTCCGGCTTGTTCCAGAGCCATTGCAATGCAAGGTCGGCGGGCGTGCGACCACAGCCGGATTCGTCCAAGAGTCGTTGTGCAGGCTCCGGCAGTTGCGCCAGACCGCCGCCTTGGAGCGGCTCCATGATGACGACCGCGACTCCCTTCGCGACGGCGTAGCGCAGGCCCTCGGTGCCGGCCTGGAAGTCTTCGTTCATGTAGTTGTATTGGATCTGGCAGAGCGGCCAGTCGTAGTCGTCGAGAATCTGCCGCAACGCCTCCGTCGAATCGTGGAAGGAAAAGCCAGCGTAACGAAACCGCCCGTCGTTTTTCGCGCGCTCCATCCATTCGCGCACGCCCATTTCGCGCAGCCGCAGCCAGATGCCGGCGTGGAGGCAGTGCAACAAGTAGAAGTCGAAATGGTCGGTTTGCAGCCGCTGCAACTGTTCGTCGAGTAACCGGTCGAAGTCGGCGGCCTCTTTCACCGCCCACGTGGGCATTTTCGTCGCGAGAAAAACCTTTTCGCGGTAGCCTTGCGAGAGAACTTTGCCGACGAAGATCTCGCTCGCGCCGCCATGGTAGGGATAGGCGGTGTCCACGTAGTTGACACCGTGGTCGAAGGCGTAGGCCATCATCTCGGAAGCCTGCGCCTCGTCAATCCGCGCGTCCACGCCGCCGAGGGTCGGCAGCCGCATGGTGCCGAAGCCGAGGGCGGATACCTTGACGTTCAGGCGGCCCAGTGTGCGGTATTGCATGGCTTGCTCGTTACTCCACAAACTCCAGTTCCACCGGCCGGGGGATGAGGCCGGCCTCGTAGCCGCGGCGCAGGAAAAGTCGGATGGCCTCGCGGCCCTTCGCGCCGTAGTCGAGCGTCCAGTTGTTCACATACATGCCAATGAACCGGTCAGCCAGTGGCATATCCATGTCGCGGGCGTAAGCCATCGCGTGAGCAACGGCGGGCTGGCGATGGGCGAGACCGTAGCGGATGCTTTCGGTCAGCAGCCGCGAGATGCGCTGCATCAGCGGCGGACCGAGCGATTTTTTGATCGCATTGCCCCCCAACGGCAGTGGCAGCCCTGTTTCCTCTTTCCACCACGCGCCGAGGTCCACGCAGAGATCGAGGCCCTCCTTCCGATAGGTAAGCTGACCTTCGTGGATGATGAGGCCGGCGTCAGCGTCGCCGCGCTTGACGGCAGCGAAAATCTGGTCGAACGGCACGACGACGTGGTCGAAGTCGCGGCCGAACCACAACCGTAACGCCAGAAACGCGCTGGTCATCCGGCCCGGCACGGCGATGCGCAGCTTCGCCATCGCCTCGCGCGTTCGCCGGGTTTTGCTGACGACCATCGGCCCGTAGCCGTCGCCCATCGAGGCGCCGCTCGGCAGCAGCGCGTATTTGTCGAGCACGTGGGCGTAGGCGTGCATGGAGATGGCGGTTACGTCCAGCTCGCCGCGCGTGGCGCGCTCGTTGAGCGTCTGGATGTCCTGCAGGATGTGCTCGAACCGCAGTTCGCCAGTGTCAATCTCGCCGGCGGCGAGCGCGTAGAACATGAAGGCGTCGTCCGGGTCAGGACTGTGGCCCAGCGTAATCGTGCGGGTTGGCGGGTGTTTTGGCGTCTGCATGGGACGCATCTTATCCGGCCACACGCGGGCCGTCGCCAAGCAAATTCGCCAAGCCTGACTGGCCGGATCCGGGAAAAAGATTTTCCGAAAAGGTTGTTGCTATTCCGGCGCCAACGTCTAGTATTGCGCGGCTCGCAGTAGGCAGTGTTTCGCAGTGAGTTGGTAGATTGTCAGGTAGCCCTCCATAGCTGGTGACGATCCGAAATCCGAATGTGTCGGAAACAGTCACCGCAGCTCCCACCGCAGCAGAAAGAAACAAACCAATGGCTACGAAGCTATTTGCAGGCAACCTGTCATTCAACACGACTGAAGGCGAGATTCTCGACCTGTTCAAACAGGCCGGCAACGTCACCTCGTGCGAACTCATCATGGACAAGTTCACCAACAAGTCCCGCGGGTTCGCGTTTGTGACGATGGGCTCCCAGGAGGAGGCCAACGCGGCCATCGCTCAGTTCAACGGCAAGGAACTCGACGGCCGCAAGCTGACCGTCAACGAAGCCCGTCCGCGCGAAGAGCGCCCCCGCAATGGCGGCGGCCGCGGCAGTCGCGAACACGGCTACGCCGGCCGGCGCTAAGCCTGCCATGCGGCTGCGGACTTTGCGTCTGCGGCCACAGGAACTTTCGTTCCCGCAAGAGGGCGTCCCGTGTGAACGGGACGCCCTTTGTGTATTCCGGGAAAGCGGCGACAATTAACTCGCGCGCACAGCCGCGCGTTCCTGCCGGCGCACGTAGCGGGAGAGTTCCGCTGTCAGCTCGTAGGCGATCAGCGGCGTGATGAGGTAGATGCCGGGGAAGCGTTCCAGCACGGCGTCGCAAAGCTCGCGGGCGATGGCGAGGCCCTCGCGGCGGCCGGCCTCGCCGTCCTTGCCGCGCATCCGGGCGCGGATGGGATCGGCGATGGCGATGCCGGGCACTTCATTATGAAGAAACTCGCAGTTGCGCTCGCTGATCAGAGGCATCACCCCGACCAACACGGGCACGCCGAAATGCTTGGTGGCGTCGTGCGTGGCCTTCGCCAAAGCGGGGTCGAAGATCGGCTGGGTCATGACGTAGCGCGCGCCGGCCTCGATCTTGCGCTCCAACCGCCGGGCCTGAACGCCGAGGTCGCGGGCGTTGGGGTTGAAGGAGCACCCGATGACGAAATCTGTGCGCTGCTTCAGGTCGCGGCCGGAATGCGTCAAGCCGTCGTTCATCTTCTTCATGAGCGCGATGAGGCCGATGGAGTTCAAATCATAGACGCTGGTCGCGCCGGGGTGGTCGCCGCTCTTGGAGGGGTCGCCGGTGAGGGCGAGCACGTGGTTGATGCCGAGCACGGCGAGGCCGAGCAGTTCGCTCTGGAGACCGAGCAGGTTGCGGTCGCGGCAGGCCAGATGCACCACCGGCAGCACGCCGAGCCGCTCCTTCATCTGTTGCGCGACGACGACATTGTTGACGCGCAGGATCGCCAGCGAGTTGTCGGCGAGCGTGACGGCATCGGTGCCGGCCTCCTGGAGCGCCTTTGCGCCGACCACAACCTTCTCGACGGCCGGCAGCGTGCGCGGCGGATCCAGTTCCGTGACGATCAGCGTCCGTTTCTTGATGATGTCGAGGATGCTCTCGCGCGGCGCCGGCGTCGGCGTCGGCGCGGGCGCGGCCACGCGAGGCGCCACGATGGTCACGACCTTTCGCCGCACAGGCTGCATACCGCGGAGCGCGCCGGCCATCGCCGCGATGGTTTCCGGCGTCGTGCCGCAACAGCCGCCGATCAGGCGCGCGCCCTGGTCCACGAGCAGCGGCGCCATCTTGCCGAAATACTCCGGGGCGCCGAAGTAGATGAAGCGGCCCTCGAAAAATTCCGGCTTGCCGGCGTTGGGATAAACTGACAGCAGTGTGCCTTCCTCGACCGGGATCGTCTCCAGGAGCCGGAACGCGGCGCGCGGTCCGAGCTGGCAGTTGAAGCCGACGACATCGGCGCCGGCGGCGCGCAGTTGTTGAAGGCAGTCGGCTGCGGGCAGCCCGTCGGCGCTGCGGCCGCTCTCGTCGTAGCTCATCGAGCAGATGACGGGACATTTCACCATGCCGCGTTGCACTTCCAGCGCCAGCTTGATCTCGGCCAGTTTGGTGAACGTCTCCAGAATGACCGCGTCCACGCCGCCTTCCAACAGCGCGGCAATTTGTTCGCGATACATGCCGCGCCGCTCGTCGTCGGTCAGTTCGCGTTCCGTCGCGCTGGACCCGATGGGGCCGACCGAGCCGGCGACATAGACCTTCTGCCGGGTTTGGTCGGCGACCTGTCGGGCGATGGCCGCGCCGCAGCGGTTGATTTCCTGCAGGCGGCCCTCCAGGCCAAACCGTGCGAGCTTGGCGCGGTTGGCGCCGTAGGTGTTGGTCTCGATGACCTGCGCGCCCGCGGCGACGTAATCGCGATGGATTTTCTCGACGAGCAGCGGATTGAGGACGTTCTGCGCGTCGTAGCAGACCTCCAACGGCACGCCGCGCTGGTAGAGCAGCGTGCCCATCGCGCCGTCGCCGAGCATGACTTCGTTTTGCAAACGCTCCAGAAAATCGCTCATGTGTGCATCAACCACTCGATCAACTCGGTGTCCGCCGGGGGGAAATCGTAGCGGGTTAGTTCGCTCTTGGGGACCCAACGGCAGTCTTGACAATGGAGCGGCTGCGGTTGGCCGTCAAGCAGCTCGCACTCGAAGAAGAACAACCGCACCGTGCGGTCCGCGTAAGCGTGCAGAATCTCTCGCGCGAGCCGTCCGACGCGCACGCCGATGCCAAGCTCCTCGCGGAGTTCGCGAGCGAGGCACTGCTCCAACGTCTCGCCCGGCTCGCGTTTGCCGCCGGGGAACTCCCAAAGATGCGGCAGATGGCCGTTCGCGCGCCGCCGGGCCAACAACACCGTCTCGCCGCGCCGGATGATCGCCGCGGCGACTTCGATGACAGCCGGCCCGCTCATTCCCGCAGCGATTCCAGCTCGGCGAACCGCCGCTCCAAACAGGCGGGGTCAAGCGGCGGGCAGCCTAGTTGGCGCAGCACAGTCTCGGCCTCCTGCGTGCAGGCCGAACGCCACAGGTCCACGAGGAAACGTCCGGCTTTCTTGTTGGCCCACCAACGCTCCGAGAAATTGCGCCGCAAGTAATCGGCCAGTTGCGCCTCGCCGAGCCACGCGCGCAGGTAGTCGGCGCTGTAAAAGCCCTCGTCCATGTCGAAGAGATAACCGCCCGGCTGATAGATGAAGCCTGTGTGTTCCGTCAGCGTCCGCGCATAGATGCGGCCGTCTTGGAGCGCGGCCTGGCCCTTGGTCTCGTGCTGACGGAAGAGTGCGAACTCGGCGCAGAGCTTGGCGATGTAGCGCCGATACATGAACAGATCGCTCAGCACGCGGTAGTAGCGGATCTGCTCGGCCAGCTTGCGGCTGACGCGGGCCGCCTCCTGCAGCCAGAGGGTGTCGAGCGTGAGGTTCTGCAGTAGAAACGCGTAAATCTCCGACAGCGCGTGCGAGCGCGCCAGGTGGCGATACTCGTAGGGCAGTTTGGCGTCGGAAAAGCCGAAGTGCAGCGCGTGGCCCGCCTCGTGCAGAAACACTTCGTAGTCGTGCAGGCCGCCGACCGGCTTGAGCAGCAGGTGGACCTCCTGCGGAATGCGCAGCGGGAAGACGCAGGCGCGCGGGTTTTTCCGGTCGCGTTCTTCGAGGTCGAGTTTGATGTTCCTTTTCTTCTTCAGGTCAAACCCCATCCGTCGCAAAGAGCCGAGCAAGGTCGCCAGCATTTCCTTCTTGGGGAACCGCGCGTCGAAGTCGCCCATCTTCAGCAGATAACTGACGTGCCAGCGGTGCAGCGCCGGCCGGCCATCGGCGGCGCGATACGGTCGCCCGATCCGCTCACCGGCCCAGCGGGCGATGTGGTCCCGATAGAGCAGCCCGGTCCGTTGCGCCGATTCGGTCAGTGCGGCGACGAACTTCTCGTAGTCGAACTGCTTCTGCGCTTGGTAGTAGGCGATGTAGCTCTTGTAGCCGAGGTCGCGGCGCAACACCTGCAGCTCGCGCCGGAGGATGCCGAGCTTCTGCGGATTAAACCGGCGTTGCGAGTTGTCGATCGCGCGCCCCAACGCCTCGCGCGCCTCGAAGTCCTGCTCGTTCTGCAGTCGCGGCGCGAGGTTATAGTAGGGCACCTGCTCTTTGCCGACGACGGCCTTGTGGTTCACCAACGCCGTCTGCAACGCGTCGGCCTGCCGCGCCACCTTGTGATAGCTGTAGAGCGAGGCGCAGGTGAAATAGAGCCGCTCCAGCCGCTCGCGCTCGTCGGGGTCGCGGGCGCGGTTCAACTGTGCCTGCACGAGCTTGACCACCGACAGCGACGTGAGCCACTCGTGGCGTTTGAAAATCGGCTCGGTTTCCTGTTTGTCCTTCAGGCCGGCGCGCACGAGGCGCGACTCGGCGGAGACTTCGTAGTCGAGCCGCTCGACTCCCTTGAGGATTTTGGCGACGGTCAGTGGCATAGGCGTCTCCCGTGTTCTACGTCGTCTTCAGTTTGCGGCCGAGCTTGCTTTCGACGCTGGCGGTCTTGGAGCGCAGACGGCCCCGGCGGCCCCGGCGGTGGTCAATCTTGATGGCGCAATAAACGCGCGGGCAGTCCTTGCGCATGGCCTCGTAGCATTGGCGCACGACCGCCATGCACTCGTCCCAGTCGCCCTCCAACACCGTGCCCATCGGGCCGAGCCGGTAGTCCAGACCACTTCGATCTATGATGTCCAACGACCGGGCGACGTAGCGGCTGAGGCTCTCGCCCTTGCCGACCGGAAACATGCTGAATTCGAGCAATATCATGACCGCTCCGCTTGTTTAACGAGCGGCCCATGATCTGTC
>JAOACV010000449.1 GCA_026417675.1 Verrucomicrobiia bacterium | reverse complement strand
CGCCAACCGCGCGTTCTATCTCGTGCTGGCCAACTACGGCAAACAAGCGGCCGATGTGGCGACGCGCGAGACCTACACGCCGGTCACCAACGCCGGCGCCGCGCCGCAGAAGCAATGGCGTCTGCCGGCCCGTTCGTTGCACATCCTTCGGAAAACATAAGCCGCCGTCTCTTCGTTCTCCGAGGAAAAGAGCGCGCTTGGCTTTCCCGACGATCCAGCCGCTGGGATTTCCGGCTTGTTTTTTGGGTCGCGCGCCGTTAGAAGCCACGGCGAACTTTCAACCGGAGGCAGACCATGACGATGAATCGTTCGCATTGCTCCTGCAGTTGTTGCGCTCACTCGGCTCATTCCCGCCCCGCCGGCGACGGCGTCTCGCGCCGTGATTTTCTCAGCGGCGTCAGCGCGCTGGCCATCGGCGGCTCGATGTTGTCCGCGATGCCCGCCTCGGCGGCCGCGCAATTGCCAACGCTGACGCGGCGCCCGCCCGTCCGGCTGCCTTTGAAGGTGCAGCCGGTGCTGATCTACAGCGTGCCGAAGCGACGCGAGGCAACCAGTTGGCGCAGTTGGGGCGGCATCCAAACCGAGGCGGACGCGACCGCCGAAAAGGAGCGGATCACCCGCGAGCTGGCCAAGCTGAAGGCCAGGGCGGATTTTCCCGTGGAGTTCCTGCCCGTCCAAGGCGTGACCAAGGCGGACGAAGCCGCCGCGATGGCCAAAGGGCAGCATGACGCGCTGCTGATGTTCGCGGCCGGCGGCGGCGTGAACCTGCTGGAAGCGATGACGTTGCCCGACAAGTGGAACCTGATGTTCCTGCGCCACAGTCCCGGCCCCGTGTATCTCTGGTATGAAATCGTCCATCCGCGTTTCCTGCGCAAGACAGTGGACCCCTACGGTCAGGCCGGCATGGACACGGGCGACGTGGTCGTGGACGACTACGGCGAATTACTGTGGCGGCTGCGCGCGTTGTATGGGCTGAAGAACACGCTCGGCAAGAAGATGATCGCCATCGGCGGTCCCGGCGGCTGGGGCGCTGGCGGTCGCAAGGCGCCGACCATCGCGCGCGAGACCTGGAAGATGGACCTGGTGGATTATCCTTACAAGGAGCTTGGCCCGCGCATCCAGGCGGCCCGCGCCAACGGCGCGCTGGTTAAACGGTGCGAGGACCTCGCCCGGCGCTATCTCGGCCAGGGCGGCGTCTCGCTGCACACCAAGCGCGAGTTTGTCAGCAACGCCTTCGTCCTGCGCGAAGTCTTCAATGACATTATGGACGAGGCGCAGACCGACGCGATCACCGTCCACCACTGCATGGGCACGATCATGCCCGTCTCCCAGACAACCGCCTGTTTGGTGCTCACCCTGCTCAACGACGAAGGTTATCTGGCGTTCTGCGAGTCGGATTTCGTCGTCATCCCCTCCGGCGTGCTGCTCCACTACATCTCCGGCCTGCCGGTGTTCCTCAACGACCCGACCTATCCGCATGACAACATCGTCACGCTCGCCCACTGCACCGCGCCGCGCAAGATGGACGGCAAACGTTACGAGCGCGCAAAGATCCTGACGCACTTCGAGTCCGACTACGGCGCCGCGCCGAAGGTTGAGATGAAGATCGGCCAGATCACCACCAACATTGTCCCGGACTTCGACTGCAAGAAGTGGGTCGGCTTTCTGGCCACCATTGTCGCCAACCCGTTCCTCGACATCTGCCGCTCGCAAATTGATGTGCGCATCCACGGCGACGGCCACGCGCTGATGGAGGACATGAAGGGCTTCCACTGGATGCTCTCTTACGGCGACTTCATGAAGGAAACCGGCTACGCCCTGAAGAAGCTCGGCATCGGCTGGCAGAACGTCAGCGCCACCAAGCCGGCCTAACGCGGCGCAATTGGTGCGGCTGCATCGGATGCCCGCCTCCTTACGACGGCGGCCAGGCATGTCTGCCTCGCGTGGGCGCGGGTTGGATCGCGTTCTCCGGACGCGATGGCGTCGCGGCGGCCAACGCGTTCGGAGAACGCGTTCCACCTTGGGAGGTCGGCTACTTCCCGGCTACCAACACGATGCTGCCGGTCCCCCATCTCAAACCCGCTGCCGGTAATGACGCAATCGCCCGCCTCGTGCGTCACCGTCGGCGGGCCGGCGGGAATCGGCGCCGAGTCGCTCATCGTCCTGGCGCGGAAGTTCGCGATGCGATGGAACGTCAGGAAGTTTGCGTCGTGGTTGTTGCGCGCGCCGCCCAGGCCGTCATCGTAGGCCGTGCGGCACACGGCGATGAGGTCGTCGCCGTCAAACTGCCAGTCCACGTATTGGAAGCCGACCTTCACGATGTCTGGGTGGTAAAGCAGGATGCAGCGCACTGTCCAGTCGGCCAGATCGGGCGAGCAGGCCAGCGCGAGCGTGTTGCGGATGCCGCCGGGCTTTCGCGCTCCGCGATGCTTTTCATGCACCATGGTCGTCAGCGACCAGTAAAGCTTGCTCTGCGGGTCGTGGCGGATGGTGAATTTTTTCGCGCCGCCGGGGAAGCTCCCGAACCCCCTGGCCGGATCGAACGTCGCCGTCCTGCCGTCGCCGCTGATGCGGACGATGGCGGCCTTCTCGTCCGGCGACTTCACATCGCAGCGGAGCACGTCCACGATGCCGCCGTCGGGCGCGACCACCGCGTTGCCTTCGAGCCAGCCGACGAAATCGCCGTCGAGCCAGTTCCGGCCGCGGGCGAGCCGGTTGCTGCACGTCCAACTGTCGGCCTTCAGCAGGTCTGCGTCCGCCGGCGCCGACATCATGAACGCGCGGAAACAAACGCCCCAGATGCCCGGTAGCGTGATGTCCTCCATCGCCCGCCAGAGGCGGCCCTTGTGTTCCACCACCGGCACGGGCGCGCAGTGAAACCGGCCGTCGTTCAGCAACAGGCCCGACCTCTCGTCCTTCGGCTCGGTCCACGTCTGCCCACCGTCGTCCGACCGGCGGATGACCGTCGGCCCGTAGTGCCACTGGGTGCCCATGATATAGAGCGCGCCGCGATGGACGAAGAGCGTGGACCAGAACTGGCCGTCTATGGTCGCGATCTTTTTCCACGTCCGACCGCGGTCGCTGGAGCGGAACACCGCCGTCAACCCGCTCTTGTGCTCGGCGGTTTTCGGTCCGAAATGGTCGTGCGAGGCCACATACTCGCCGTTGGGCAGGACGGCGATGCTGGGGGAACCGATGTAAACGCCCGACGACGCCGGCGTGTGGTCAACCACCACGCCGGGCACCTTTTCAAACGTCGGCTCTGTCGCCGAGGTGACAAGACTTCCGCCGAACAAGACCATGACGGAAACGAGGCGCACACT
>JAOACV010000448.1 GCA_026417675.1 Verrucomicrobiia bacterium | reverse complement strand
GTGGGGGTGCTGGTGTTGCTGGAGCCGGCGGCGGCGGCGTGGATTTTGGGGGACGCGATTTTGCCGTTTTGAGCGCGCGGGCAACGATCAAGTTACCGGCCCTCCAAAGCGTCGGGGAGCTTTTTGGCCAGTGTGTCAATGGTAAAGGGTTTCTGGAGGAAATTCGCGCCGGTCAGCGCGACGTCGCGGGGAAGCATGGAGGTGTCGGTGTAGCCGGACATGAAGATCACTTTGATCTCCGGCCGCAGGGACATGATTTGGCGCGCCGCTTCACCGCCGCTCATGACAGGCATCACGGTGTCGGTTAGCAGCAGGTGAATCGGCCCCGCGTGGCCCTTGACGATCTCAACCGCTTCGCCACCATGGGTGGCTTCGAGCACTTGGTAGCCGCACTCTTCGAGCTGCGCGCGGATGGCGCTCCGGACCCGCTGGTTGTCCTCGACCAGCAGGACGGTCTGGCTGCCCCGGGGCAAATCCGCGCCGGCTTTGACCTCGCTGGCCGCCCCCGCCTCCATCTCTTCGATTCGAGGCAGGAAGATTTTGAAAGTGGTGCCGCGGCCGACCTCGCTATAGACGGCGATGTGGCCCCCGCTTTGTTTGACAATGCCGAAGACGGTAGAAAGCCCCAAGCCCGTGCCTTTGCCTTCCGGCTTGGTCGTGAAGAACGGTTCGAAGAGGTGCGCCTTGACTTCGTCGGTCATGCCGCAGCCAGTGTCGGTCACCGCCAGCATGACATAACGGCCCGGTGTGACCTCGGCATGCTCACTCGCGTAGGCTTCGTCCAGGTCCGCGTTGGCGGTGGCGATGACGAGTTTGCCGCCATCGGGCATCGCGTCGCGGGCGTTGACGCAGAGGTTGACGATCCCCTGCTCGATCTGGCCGGGGTCCGCCTTCACCCGCCCCAGTTCGGGGCCGGGCAGGATCACCAGCTCGATGTTCTCGCTAATCAGCCGCGCGAGCATCTTGCGCAGGTTGTTGATCAGAGCGTTCAGGTCGAGC
This sequence comes from Verrucomicrobiia bacterium, assembly GCA_026417675.1. Taxonomy (GTDB): domain Bacteria; phylum Verrucomicrobiota; class Verrucomicrobiia; order CAIQCK01; family CAIQCK01; genus JAOACV01. The sequence continues at coordinate 2,340 of JAOACV010000448.1, read as the reverse complement.
GACTGTGGCAGCATTGTTTGTTTCCGGCTGAACGCCAGCAGTTGCCGGGTGAGAGTTGCGGCCCTCTCGCCGGCCTGTTTGACTTCGCTGATGCTGCCATGCGCCCGGCCGCCCGGCGGCAGTTCGCGCAACGCCAAATCACAATAGCCGGTGATGGCTTGAAGCAGGTTGTTGAAGTCATGGGCGACGCCGCCGGCCAGCCGGCCGATGGCGTCCATTTTTTGCGCCTGGCGCAGTTGGGCTTCCAGTTGCGTCTCGCGGGTCACGTCGCGGCCAACAGAAATGTAGTTAACGATGTTGCCCGCGGCGTCACGCACGGGTGAGATGATCTTGTCCTCCTCGTAGAGCGTGCCATCCTTGCGTTGGTTGGTGAACCGTCCGCGCCACACTCCGCCCCCGGCCANCGCCCGCCACAGTTGCTCATAGAAGGCGTTGTCGTGCTTGCCGCTCTTCAGAATCCGCGGCGTCCGCCCCAAGGCCTCCAGTTTCGGGTAACCCGTGATTCTCTCAAACGCGGGATTGACGTATTGGATGACGCCCCCGCGGTCGGTGATGATGATCGCATCGTTGGTCTGTTCTATCGCTGTGCTCAACATCATGCGCTCTTGCTCGGCCTGTTGGCGCTGCTGCTCATGCTCGCCGCTTTGCAAGGCGAAGGCCAGGTCGTCGGCCAACTGTTGCAGCAAATGCAACTCCTCGTCGTCGAAGACGTCGGGACGGCTGGCATAAACGTTCACGGCGCCAAACAGCCGCTCGCCGTGAATCATCGGCACGGCCGCGGCCGAGCGGTAGCCGCGGGCCAGCGCCAGGGCGCGCCACGGGGCGAAGTTGGGGTCGGTGGCCGTGTTTTGGCAGACGACCGTCTTGCGCGTCCGCAACGCGGTGCCGACAGGGCCGCGTCCTGTCTCGCTGTCATCCCAAGTGACGGTGATCGCGTCCCCATAATCGGCGCCCGGCCCGCTGGCGGCCAGCGGAACGACGCGTTTGGAGTCCGGCAGCACGCCGCCAATCCACACCAGCCGGTAGCCGCGGGTCTGCACGAGAATCTTGCAGGCCTGGTCGAGCACCACGTCGGGGTTGCGTTCCCGCACGATCAGACTGTTGATATCTTGAATGGCCTTCAGCACGTCGTTCAAGTGTTCGATGCGCGCCTCGGCCCGCTTCCGGTCCCGATGCAGTTCGGATTCGCGAAGGGCGCGACGCACCGCCGGCCCCAGACGGGAGAGTTTTTGTTTCAGCACATAATCCCGCGCGCCGTGATGCAGCGCGTCAATGGCCGTCTCCTCGCCGAGACTGCCGGAGACGAAGATGAACGGCACGTCGGGGCATTCTTTGGCGGCCAGCTTCAGCGCCGACAGGCCGTCGTAGGACGGCAGCGAATAATCGGCCAGGATCAGATCCGGCGCCTTCTGCAACTCGGCCGCAAAATCCGCCTCCGTCCAGACCCGTTTGGCGGCAAACTGAATGCCTTCGCGGCGCAGCTCGCGCAGCATCAACTCGGCGTCGGCGGCAACGTCTTCGAGGATGAGGATGTCCAATTGCTGTTTCACAATCTGTGATTGGGTTTGTCCGCGCCGTCGGTCGGTCGCGGCGGTTCGTTCAGCAGCAGCCAGTAGCATCCCAGTTGGGCCACCGCTTCGGAGAAATTATCGAAGTTCACCGGCTTGACGATGTAGCTGTTGACGCCCAGTTCATAGGTGCGAACGATGTCTTGCTCCTCGCGGGAGGAGGTCAGCACAACCACCGGGATGGTCTTGGCTTTGGCGTCAGCCTTGATCTGGCGGAGAACTTCCAACCCGTCCACCTTCGGCAGTTTCAGGTCCAAGAGGATGATCTTGGGCCGGCGCAGCGCGCTGTTGCCGGCGTTGTTGGGAGGGCCGAAGATAAATTCGAGCGCGGCGGCGCCGTCTTTCACCCAGACCAGCTTGTTGGCGAGATGGCGTTGCTTCAACGCGCGCATCGCCAGTTCCGCGTCGCGCGGGTTGTCTTCCACCAGCAGGATCTCGACTTCGTTGGCAGTGTTCATAACCATTTTCTTCTTGTCACTTGTCACTCGGCACGCTCTTGGTTCGGCGGCAGCGTGAAGTAAAACGTCGCGCCCTCGTTGAGCTTTGCCTCCGCCCAAACGCGCCCGCCGTGGCGGTGGATTACGCGCTGGACAATGGCCAGCCCGACGCCCGTGCCTTCAAACTCCTCCTCGGCGTGGAGGCGCTGGAAGACGCCGAATAGTTTGTGGACATACTTCATGTCAAACCCGACGCCATTGTCGCGGACGAAGTAAACGGTGGAGTGGGGGCACGGTGGCCCAGCAACGTCTTGGGCTGTTCCCATTACGCCCTG
>JAOACV010000447.1 GCA_026417675.1 Verrucomicrobiia bacterium | reverse complement strand
GAAAATGGGTGTTCGTGAAACAGCTTTATGACCCGGACTTCTACGCCAAAAATTATGTCGAGCGCGATGGCGATGTCTTTCGCAAGGCCGACAACGGCACGCTCTGCGTGGCCACCAACGACCCGTTCAATGACGCCGCCCGCAGCGCGATCGGCTGGGTGACGGGTCTGCGGGTGGAGATGGCGCTGGCGACGCGCGACGAGATCGAGAAGGCGCAGAAACGCTACTACGGCGTCGGCGCCGAGACGCTGGAGCAGATGTTGCAGACGGGGCAGGTCATTGACATTGCCGCGGACGAACGGCTGAGCGTCACCGATCTCGACGACGCGGCGGCGCAGGAGGCCAGCGTGGTGAAATTTGTCAACCAGATCATCGCCGAGGCCAAGCGCGACCGGGCCACCGACATCCACATCGAGCCGATGGAGGACGATCTGCGCATCCGTTACCGCATTGACGGCGTGTTGGTCCAGGTGCCGGTGCCGGCGGTGCTCAAGCGCATCCAGGCTTCCATCATCAGCCGCGGCAAGGGCAGGGCCAACATGGACATCGCCGAGAAGCGTCTGCCCCAGGATGGCGCGATCAACGTGCGGGTCGGCGGCGAGCAGATGGACATCCGCGTTTCCACAGTGCCGAGCATTCACGGCGAGAGCGTCAGCCTCCGGCTGCTGGCGCGCAGCACGATGTTGCTGGGTTTGGACAAGCTCGGCATGACCAAGGAAGACGAGAAGATTTTCCGGCGGCTGATTGACCGCCCGCACGGGATCATCCTCGTCACCGGGCCAACAGGCAGCGGCAAGAGCACGACACTTTACGCCTGCCTGAGCACGATCAACACGATTGACCAGCGCATCATGACGGTTGAAGACCCGGTGGAAAACCAGCTCGCCGGCATCATCCAGATTCAGGTCCGGCCCGACATCGGGCTGACGTTCGCGCGCGGCCTGCGCCACATCCTGCGGCAGGACCCCGACATCATCATGGTGGGCGAGGTGCGCGACCTGGAAACGGCCGAGATCGCGGTGCGCGCCGCGCTGACGGGCCATTTGGTCTTCGCGACGCTGCACACCAACGACGCGCCGAGCGGATTCACGCGGTTGATTGACATGGGCATCGAGCCGTTCCTGATCACGTCCTCGGTGAACGCGATTATCGCGCAACGTCTGGTGCGCACCCTGTGCCCGACGTGCAAGGTGGAGGACAAGCCGACCGAGGAAATGATGGAGCGGCTCGGCGTGCTGGGCGAGCAGTTCCGGCACACCAAGTTCTACCGCGGTGCCGGCTGCGAACAGTGCCGGCGCACGGGCTACAAGGGCCGCACGGCGATTTACGAGATCATGTTGATGAGCGAGCCGATCCGGCCGCTGGTCGTGGACCGCCGCCCGGCGACGGAACTGAAGAAGGTGGCGATGGAGCACGGCATGAAGACGCTGCGCGACGACGGTTTGGGAAAGGCCGCCGCGGGCATCACGTCACTGGAGGAAGTGTTGCGCGTCACGCAAGAGGACGAGGCTTACGTGGATTAACAGGCGGCCCGGCATTCTCGAACGCATTCTCCCATGCCCGATTTCTTCTACAGCGCGCGCACCCAGTCGGGGCAGGCGATCAGCGGGTCGCTCACGGCGGCGGACCGCAAGGCGGCGCTGGCGCAGTTGACGGCGCAGGGGTATTTCCCCATCGCGGTGGACGTGGCCCCCTCGAAGAAGAACGGGGCGCCCGCCGCGGCGAAACCCAAGCCCGGGGCGATCGCGGCGGCGAAACCCCTCTCGAAACCGGCTGGCAAAACGGGAGCCGCGCCCGTGAAGAAAGGGCGCATCACTTCGCGGCATGTGATGCTTTTTACCCAGCAACTGGCCAACCTGCTCAAGAGCGGCATGAGCATCAAGCAGGCGCTGGACAGCCTCGCCCGCCAGCAAAAAGGCAAGGCGTTCGGCGCGTTGCTGGAGCAGGTCGCCGAGGAGATCGTGCAGGGCGCCAACCTCTCCGACGCGCTGGCGCGGCACCCGCGCGTCTTCACCCGCTTCTACACCAACATGATCCGCGCCGGCGAACAGAGCGGCACGCTGCCCGACGTGCTCGCGCGGCTGACCGGCCACTACGAGCGCATGGCGGAGATTCGGGAAAAGGTCACGTCCGCGCTGCTCTACCCCGCCATCGTGCTCATCGTCGGCATCGGCGTGGTGTTCGTGTTCATGGTCTTTATGCTGCCGCGGTTCACGGAGATGTTCCAGGGTCTGGGCATCTCGCTGCCGCTGGCGACGCGCGTTCTGATCGCCGTCGGCAAGACCGCGGGCAACATTTGGTTTCTGCTGGGTCTGGCCGCGGTCGTCACGCTCGTGGTGATCGCCTACAAGCGCGCGATGAGCACGCGCGAGGGCCGGCTGGCGCTCGACCGGATCCGGCTTCGGCTGCCGTTGTTCGGCAACACGCTGAAGGCGGCGCTCTTTGCGCAGTTCAGCCGCACCTTGGCGACGCTGCTGGCCAACGGCGTGCCGGTGTTGACGGCGCTGAAGATCGCCGAGGACACGATGACCAACCTGGTGCTGGCGCAGGAGAGCGCCAGGGCCCGCGAGCGCGTCCCCGACGGCACCACCATCTCCGCGCCGCTGGCGGCGGGGCAGATTTTTCCGCCGTTGCTGATAGACATGCTGGCCATCGGCGAGCAGACCGGCGACGTGCCCACCGCGCTCAACAACGTCGCCGGCCTCTACGAACAGCAACTCACCCAGGACGTGCGGCGTTTTACCACACTGCTGGAACCGGTGGTGATCGTGATGATCGCGCTGGTGGTCGGCTCGATCGTGTTCAGCGTGTTGAGCGCCGTGATGAGCATCACCTCCGGGTTGAGATGATCGAAACCGCATATAGAACTGTCAAACAGAAGGACGATATGAAACTGAGACCGAGTTCACGCGCAGGCTTCACCCTGATCGAAATGATGCTGGTGGTGGCGATCATCGCCCTGCTGGTCACCGTGGTGGGCATCAACATCATCAAGCCGCGCAAACAAGCCTACATCACCACAGCGCAGAACCAGATCCACGCCTACAAGATGGCGTTGCAGGCCTACAGTCTCGACAACGGCCGGTTCCCGTCCACCGAGCAGGGTTTGTCGGCGCTGATCACCATGCCCACCGGCGATCCGGTGCCCGCCAAGTGGCGCGGCCCTTACCTCGACCCGCCGGTGATCAAGGACGACCCGTGGGGCAAGCCCTACCTGTATGCCTGTCCGCCGCAGAACAACCCCGATCCCGAAGGCTTCGACCTCTACAGCGTCGGCCCCGACGGCCAGGCGGGCACGGAGGATGATATCGTGAGCTGGAAGTAAAGGCTGTCTCTTATACACATCT
>JAOACV010000446.1:450-3352 GCA_026417675.1 Verrucomicrobiia bacterium | reverse complement strand
GGCTTCACCGCCAAATGCAACAACTGCTCGGTGTCGCTGGTCTATCATCGCAAGCTCGGCCAGTTGAGGTGCCACTACTGCAACCACGAGCAGCCCGCGCCGGATCGGTGTCCGAACCCCGAGTGCCGCTCGCCGGACATCCGATATGCCGGCGTCGGCACGGAGAAGATCGAGAGCGCCGTCACGAAAAATTTCCCTCTGGCGAAAGTGGCGCGGATGGACTCCGACGTGATGGTGCGCAAGGACCTCTACCGCGAAATCCTCGGCGATTTTCGCGCCGGCAAGATAGACATCCTGGTCGGCACGCAGATGATCGCCCGCGGCCTGCACTACCCCAACGTCACGCTGGTCGGCATCATCTACGCCGACATGGGCCTGCACCTGCCGGATTTTCGCGCCGCCGAGCGGACGTTCCAACTCATCGTGCAGGTCGCCGGCCGCGCCGGCCGCGGCGACATCGAGGGCGAGGTCATCGTGCAGACGTTCACGCCGTTCGCCGACGCCATCCGCTACGCCCGCCAGCACGACTACGTCGGTTTTTACCAACAGGAAATGGAATTCCGCCGCCAGTTTCACTACCCGCCGTTTGCGCGCGCGGTGATGCTGACGTTCCGCGGACGGAACGAGGAAAAAGTCAAGCGCCACGCCGTGGCCGTCGGCGAGCGTGTGCGCCAGCAAGCTGGCCGGCTCGCTCTCGTCACCGGCCCCGCCCCGGCTCCGCTGGCCAAGGTGAGCGGTTTCTACCGCTACCACCTGCTGTTGCGCACCCGCCAGATCATGCGCCTGACCGAACGCCTCCCGAACATCCTGCGCGAGGCACGACTGCCCCCGGACGTGTATGCGGTCGTGGACGTGGACCCGCTGTCGTTGCTCTGAACCGGGATGAGCGAGGCGTCACAATGCTCCGAACGCCGGTCCAGACCGTCCCGGCGCGGCCAGGTTCTGCTGTTCCCAGAGAAAAAGGTCCGGCGCCCCAGGGCAACGCGAGGCTCGCATCGGTCGGAGAGGCTGGTATAGTGCGGGGCCATGGCAGAGGACGTTGCGCAACCCAAACGGATCGGTGGTTTCGAGCTGCTGGAGCAGATCGGGGCGGGCGGCATGGGCACGGTGTGGAAGGCCCGGCAGCTTAGTCTCGACCGCATTGTGGCGCTGAAACTCCTCGCCTCGGCCTACAGCCAGAACGCCGAATTTCTCACGCGCTTTCGCAACGAGGCGCGCGCTGCGGCCAACCTCACCCACCGGCACATCGTGCAGGTCTATGACGCCGGCAAGGCCGACGGCGTGGACTACCTCGCGATGGAATACGTGGAGGGCAAGACCGCCCGCGCCAAGCTCGAAGCGCAGGGCATGATGTCGGAGACCGAAGCGCTTGACACCGTCATCCCCATCGCGCAGGCGCTCCAATACGCCTGGGAGCATGCGAAGCTGATCCACCGCGACGTCAAGCCCGACAACATCATCATTGACCAGGACGGCACCGTGAAACTGCTCGACCTGGGCCTGGCCAAGTCGCTCACCACGGCCGAGAACCTCAAGATCACCAAGAGCGGCCAGGCGCTCGGCACGGCGTTTTACATCTCCCCCGAACAAGCCGAGGCCCGCGCGGACCTCGATCTGCGCACCGACATCTACGGTTTGGGCGCGTCGCTCTATCACATGGTGACCGGCAAGGCGCCTTTTGAGGACCTGGCGACCGCCGCTGCGATGCTGCAGCACGTCGAGGGAGTGCTGCCCGACGCGCGCCGCTTTCAGCCGCAGCTTTCCGAAGGCTTGTGCATGGTCATCGAGCGGATGATGGCCAAGGACCGCGAGGAGCGTTACCAGAGCTGGCAGCAACTCATCGCCGACCTGCAACTGGTCCGCAGCGGCCGCCGGCCCGTCAACGCCCGCATCGCGCCCGGCCGCTCGACGATGCAGCGGCGCGACAACGTCGAGCCGGGTTGGCGCGGAGGCCCGTTACCCGAAGCCGGCCCGCTCATCCACGTCGAGTCGGCGCGGCGCATCCTGACGCCCGTGATGTGGGTCGGCATGGCAGTCACGGCGGTGAGCCTGATCGGCATTGTGGTGTTGTTGATCATGAGCCAGCAGCGTCAGGAAGCGCTGCGCGCCGAGCTGGAATCCCAAAGGATGGCCGCGCGAGCCGACGCCGCCGCGCGAGCCTACTACGAGGCGGTCGAATTCGCCCGCGCCAACCCGCAGGCCTTCGGCGAAATCATCCAGCGGTTCAACCGCATCGCCGTCGAGTTTGAGAAGACCGAGCACGCCGAGCCTGCCGCCGAGCAGGCGCGGCAGTGGCAGAAGCGACGCGACGACGCGGTGAAACAGCGCGCGCAACAGGAGGCCGCCGCGCGCGCCGCGCGCCAAGCCGCCGCGGCAAGCCAAGCCGTCGAGCAGGCGCAAAAGGCCGAGCAGGCCGAGCGCGAACGGAAGATGGCGGAGGCCGCGCGCGAGGCGGAAGCCAAACGCCGCGCCGCCGAGGAGGCCGCGCGGGCCACGCAGGCGTCCCAAGCCGCCTACAACCAGTTCAGCCCCGCCTGGGTCGCGCTGCTGGCCAAGCGCGACTACCTCGGCGCACTCCAAGCCGCGCAAAAGGCTGCAGCGGACCCGAGCCTGGCGCCGCAAAAGGACGCGATGGAAGCGCACATCAGCGCCTCGGAGCGCCTTGTGAAGTTCGCCGGAAGATTGCTGGCCGCCGACAGCCCGTTGATCGGCAAAAGCATCACCCTCAGCTCGGTCAGCGGCAAGATCACCGAGATCTCCGGCGGCCGGGGCATCGTTGTCGAGAAAGTTGCCGGCGTCGGCGTCACCATCCCCGTCATGCCGCTGCCGTCCGACGACTACCTGCGCGTCTGCTCCGCGGGGGTCAACGCCGGCGACGTGAACGACCAGATCACCTATGCGC
>JAOACV010000446.1:0-440 GCA_026417675.1 Verrucomicrobiia bacterium | reverse complement strand
CTATGCGCTGATGCTGATGGCCGAGCGGAGGTTTGAATCCGCCCGCGCCGCGCTGCGGGCCGTCGCCGATCCGCAAGGCGAGCGGTTCGGCGCGTTTGTTGCCGGCGTCATGGCCGCACAGGCCGAGGCGGAGGCGATGGCGTTGCTGGCCGCCCTGCGCGCGCAGATCGCCGCCAGGCAGTGGACCAACGCCTTCGCGCGGCTACTGGCGCTGGACCTGCGTTACACCAACACCACCACCTTCCTGGCCGCGGGCACGGAGCTGTCGGCGGCGCACGATCAGTTGCTGGCGCTGCCGCCTGCCGCGGGCACCGCTGACGCCGCGGCGCGCGTGGCGGTCTGCGAGGCGCGGCGCGCGGTGGGGAGCGCGAGCTGGGAGCGGGCGCTGAACCTCGTCAATGCGGCCGACGCGCAACTGGCGGCCGTCGCGCCGTCGGGGG
>JAOACV010000445.1 GCA_026417675.1 Verrucomicrobiia bacterium | reverse complement strand
TGCTCCTTCGGGAAAGTTTTCTCCAACATTCCGCTGAGCGGCTTGTCGAGCTGGGGGTGGGGGGGGGGGGCGCGGATGCCCGACGGCTCGGGGATGTTGTGCATGCCGGTCTCGGCGATGTAAGGCACGAGGCAATAGAGTTTCCCATACCACGTCGGATCCATGTCGGGATACGTGTGCAGGCTGCCGCCGTCTGGGCTGGCGCGCCGCATCGGCCGCGTCGGGTCAAAGTCGGCCAAGCAACGCTCGAAGATGCCGATCGTTGCTGCGTTGCCGCGCGAGTAAGGATTGAACTCGTTGCCGCCGCACCAGAGCGCGAGCGACGGATGGTTGCGCAGGCGGAAGATCGTCTGCATCACCTGCGCCTCCCACACGTCCTGCGGCCATTCCGGCGTGTCGCGGTTGCCAATGGGGAAATCCTGCCAGACCATCATGCCGAGTTCGTTGCAGGTCTCGTAAAACTCCTCCGTTTCCAGAATGCCGCCGCCCCAGACGCGGAAGAGCTGGATGCCGGCGGCCTGCGCCGCGCCGATGAGCCACCGGTAACGCTCGCGCGGCAGGCCGAGCAAAATGTCGGCGGGCATCCAGTTCATGCCCTTCACGAAGAGCGGCCGGCCGTTGACGATGAACTGCCAATCGGCCCAGCGATCCGCCGTGCGCGGGCCGGGCGTCGGCGCGGTCGCGATCGTGCGGATGCCATAGTCAAACTCCAACGCGTCCTCGGCGTTGCCCTCGCGAATGAGCGTGAGCCTCGCGCGGTAAAGATTCGGCTTGCCCATGCCGTTCGGCCACCAGAGCTTCGGCTTTACGACGGTGAATGACTGCTTCACGAAGTTGCGGCCCGCAAAGGTCTGGAGCGGGAAGGTTTGATTGAACGCGGTCCTTCCGGAAATTTTCTCCGCGAGTTCCACACGCAGCGCGAAACGTGATCTGCTGGGTTGAGAGAAGGCCCAACCGTGCGAGCCGTCCACCAACTGCGTGTTCTTCCACGGATGCAAGCTCAGCCCCAACGAGTGCGTGCCGGCGAACACCTCGGCGCTAAGCGTCAGTCTCGCCGCTTCCTCGTCCGCCGACTCGGTCACCAGAAACGGCCGCTCCAAGTGTCCCAGCGGCACGATTTCGATGCGCGCACCGCGCCACATGCCAAGCGGGAAGAACATCTCCGCGCCCAGGCCGCCCGCGATGACCCACGGCTTAATGACCGTCCCCTCCGGCCCGCACGGCTTCCAGCCCGCCTTGTTGCCGAAGTTGCCCGCCTTGACCTCGACGACGATCTCGTTGGCCGCGCCGAAATTCACGTGCCGGCTCACCTCGATCACCGGCCCGCCAAACATCCCCTCGTGCCGGCCCAGCAACTTGCCGTTGAGCCAGACGCGCGCGAAATAGTCAATGCCGTCGAAACAGAGGAATACCCAACCATCACTCTTCTTCGCCGGCAACTCGACCGTTCGCCGGTAATACCAGACCTTCTGATCCACCCAATCGTATTGCTTCGAATTAAGGTGCTTGTAGGGATGGCCGCACCTGCCCGCGCAATGCAACGCCCACTGCACCGTGCCCGGAACCTGTGCCACGAACCAGTTCGTCAGCGCGTTCAGTTCCGCCGTGGCCCTCGCCTCCGTGTCGCGCCAGCCAAGCTGCCACGCGCCGTCAAGCGCGATGTGCTGCTTGCCGATCCGCGGCGTGATGCGGTAGGGCTGCCAAAGGCCGGCAACGGCGTTCGTCTGGGGGACCGAAGCCGATGCTGTATCAGCACGACATGCGCCGACAACCGCGACCGCTAGAAACAAGGCGAGTTGTTTCATCATAGGCTGATTACTCCGATTTCGCTTCGGGGACGTAGTCTTTCGGAAAACACAACTTTGTAGCGATTACGATCAACGCGCCGCCAAATAAGTAAACGAACGCCAGCGACGACAAGCCGATGTCGAGGCTGATGTGCTGCTTCACGTAGCCGAGCAGCACCGGCGAGGTCGCGCCGACCGTAAACGCGCAGCAAAGCATCAGACCCGTGGCCGAGGAGCGATATTTCGGCGGAATCACATCGAAGAGCGCGGCGAAAAGATTCGAGTCGTAGATGCCGCGGAAGAAACCAAAGCCCGCCAGCGCCACATAGACCATCGTCAGATTCCCCGACATGCCCATCAGCCAGATGAACGGCGCGCCAAGCAGCAGGCCGAGGTATTCCATTTCCATCCGGATCGTTGGCCGCCGCGCCGCGAGCCGGTCGGAGACGCGCCCGCCGGCCATCACGCCGAGGAAGGCGAAGATGTAATGCCAGAGCATCGAATTCAGCGCGGCGTCCTTGAGCGAGAGATGGAACTTCTCGTAGAGGAACGTCGGCATCCACGTCATGTAGCCGACGCCGGCGAACACCATCCCGCCAAACGCCAGGCTAAGGAAATAGAGCGTTGGCTTTCGCAGGACGCTGCAGAGCACCTCGCCCAATGTGACCGCCTCACTCCGCGGCCTGGCGTCCCTAGTGACGCAGACAATCTTGTCTGCGTTTGTGGATGAAGCGCGGACAGGATTGTCCGCGTCACACGCCGTGTTGAAGTCGCGATGCTCGTTTCGCAGCCGCACCGCCACCACCGCCGCCATCAGCAGCCCGAACGCGCCGAAAGTGTAAAATGTCGCGCGCCAGCCGTGGGTTTCGCCGACCCAGCCGGCGATCCAACTGCTCGCGACAATGCCGACGTAGAGCGAACTTTGATGCACCGCCATCGCCTGCGCGCGGGTGTTGTGGTGGTATTGGCCGATGAGCGAGTTGGCTGCCGGATAGTAAAACGACTCGCCCACGCCTGTCGCGACGCTGCGGAACAGGATCAGCATCAGGATGCTGGTGCTGAACCCGGTGCAGAGCGTGCCGGCGCTGAAGGTCAACAGGCTCAGGCAGACGATCCATTTTTTCGTGACGAAATCGCCCAAGCAGCCCGCCACGGGCACGAAGATGCCGTAGAGCAGCGTGAAGGCCGTCGCGACCATGCCCAACTCCACGTCGCTCACCTTCAGATCGGCTTTGATCAGCGGCAGCACCGCGTTGTAAATCTGCCGGTCGCCTTGGTTGAGGAAATACGCCACCCACAGGAGCAGCAGCAGTTCCCATTTGTAGAAAGGAGGCTGTTTGTTCATGGCGCGGAGGAGCCGGCGTGAATGAGCTTCAACGCGACGTCTTTTTCAATCGGCGGCAAGGCGTATTTCACCGTCTGCGATGCCGCGCGCGCGGCCGTTGTTGAGATGATCTTGCCGCTGCGCGTGTCCCACAACTCCACGCGATACGCGCCATCCTTCTTCACCGGCACGGCGATCTCCGCGCCGCTGATCGTTGGCGGCGCCTTGCCTTGGTGCCCGGCTTCATAC
>JAOACV010000444.1 GCA_026417675.1 Verrucomicrobiia bacterium | reverse complement strand
CGGCCAGGATCGGCCGGGCATCGTGGATCGGATTTCCGAGTTCATCCTCGAACACGACTGCAACATCGAGGACAGCCGCATGGCGATCCTCGGAGGCGAGTTCGCCCTGATCGTGCTCGTCGCCGGCGAGCCGGACCGGATCAGCCGGCTGCAGGCGGAGGCGGGCGAGTTCGGCCAGCAAGCAGGACTGTCGCTTTTCGCCAAGGCCACCACCGCGCCCGGCGCGCGCACCGCCAAGGGCGCGCGACGGTTCACCGCGCACGCTGTCGGTCTGGACCACGAGGGCATCGTCCACGAGATCGCCCATACGCTGGCCAAGCTCGGCGTGAACATCGAGGCGCTGGAAAGCTCCACGGTTCCCGCGCCGCACAGTGGCGCGCCACAGTTTGTGCTCGACCTGCGATTGGAGACGCCGCCGCAGTTGTCCGAGGAGCAGTTACGCGAGAAACTCACCGCCGCTTGCGAAGCCGTCAACGTGGACGTCGAGATCAAGCCGCTGGAATAGCGAGGAAGTTCCTGAACGGCCAGTTTCGCCGTTTGGTCATTGCCGCCAACGGTGCTAAAATGTCCCCTGACCGAGCCAAGCAGGACGTCGCGTCCGCAAAGTGCATGAAACCAGAGCGGCAAGGTGAAAGCGAGCCGGCGACCCGGCAGGGGAAGGATCCGTCCGGGCGCGGTCTCACCCGGCGGCAGATGGTCTTGCTCGGCCTGGCGGGGCTGGCGGGCGTTGCGGGGACGGGCTCCGTGGTCCGGTATCGCGCGCAAATGGCGGAGCCGGAATCCGGCTGGGATGTTTTCCGCGGCGACGCGCCGAAGGGCGAGTTATGGGAACTGTGGAAGCAACGCGGCTGGGCGAAGGAGGCGTATCACTACTCGAAGCTCGGCCGAAACGTCCTCTGCCACGTCTGCCCCAACGTTTGCCAACTGGAGCCGGACGACCGCGGTCGTTGCCGCAACCGCGTCAACAAGGACGGCACGCTCTACACGGTGGCCTACGGCAACCCGTGCTCGATGCACATTGATCCCATCGAGAAAAAACCGCTCTTCCACTTCTTTCCCGGCAGCCGCTCGTTCTCGCTCGCCACGGCGGGCTGTGTCTTCCGCTGCCTGAATTGCCAGAACTGGGAGATTTCCCAGCGCAAGCCGGAGGAAACCAAGAACGCGAGGGGGCCGGAGTTCCGGCTGCGGCCGCCCGCGCCGGCGTTCGGGCCTGCGGACATGGAACGGTTGAGCCTGTTCCCCGAAGACCTCGTCGCGCTCGCGGCCTGGTGCAACTGCGTCTCCATCTCCTACACCTACTCCGAACCGACCGCCTACTACGAGTATGCCTACGACTCGTGTAAACTCGCCCGCGCCCGCAAGATCAAGAACGTCTTCGTTACCTGCGGCTCAATCAACGAAGCGGCGCTGCGCGACGTGGGCCAGTATCTGGACGCCTGCCACGTGGACCTCAAGGGCTTCGACGACGACACCTACGCGAAACTCAACGCCGGCCGTCTGCATTTCATTCTGGACTCCCTCAAGACGCTGCAAAGCATGGGCGTGTGGGTCGAGATCATCCACCTTGTCGTCCCAACCTACACCGACAAGCCGGACATGATCCGCAAGATGTGCGACTGGATCGCCACCAATCTCGGCCCCGACTGCCCGGTCCACTTCTCGCGGTTCCATCCGGCGCACAAGCTGCAGCATCTGCCGCCGACGCCCGTCGAGATTCTGTTACAGGCCCAAGCCATCGGCCGCAGCGCCGGCCTGCGCTACGTCTATATCGGCAACGTCCCCGGCCTGCGCGGCGCCGAGACAACCTTCTGCCCCAACTGCCGGCAGGTCGTCATTGATCGCGACATCTACAGCATCACCGCCTTCAACCTCGCCGCCGGCAAGTGCAAGTTCTGCCAAACCAAGATCGCCGGCGTGTGGAGCTGAACCGCGTTCGCAAAGGCCGTAGTGCGCTTCCTGCATCTGACCCTGCCCACACCTGAGGAAAACCTCGCGCTGGATGAGGCGCTGCTGAGCGAGGCGGAGCGCGCCGGCTCGCCGGAAACCCTCCGCGTGTGGGAGACGCCGATCCCCTGCGTCGTGCTCGGCTACTTCTGCCGGCTTGAGGCCGACGTGAACGTGGCGCGGTGCGACGCCGACGGTGTGGCCATCCGGCGTCGCGTCAGCGGCGGCGGCACTGTCTTGATTGGCCGCGGCTGCCTCAACTTCTCCCTCGTGCTCGACATGCGACGCCGGCCCGCCCTGCGCGACGTGGGCCGCTCGCACGCGCAGATCCTCCGCCACATCAGCGAAGCGATCTCGGAGAAGGCTCCGGGCACAGTCCATCGCGGCATCAGCGACCTCTGTTTGGGCGAAAGAAAATTCTCCGGCAACGCCCAGCGCCGCCGGCGCGACTGGCTGTTGCACCACGGCACGATCCTCTACGACTTCGATCTCGCCCAAGTCAGCCGTTACTTGCGCGAGCCAGCCCGCCAGCCCGATTATCGCGCGACGCGCTCCCACGGCGACTTCATCACCAATCTCTCAGCCGACGCGCCTTGGCTCATTGACCGCTTGCGAACCGCGTGGGATGCCCGCGAACCGCTGGCCGACTGGCCGCGCGAACTGACGGCGCGGTTGGTTGCAGAACGATACGCCCGGCCAGAGTGGATTCGCCGGCGCTGATGCGATAGGCTTCGCCGCCATGAGCACGCTTCTGCCCTACACCCGCAACTGTTTCGTCTGCGGCGCGCACAACCCGCATGGGCTGCAACTGAAGTTCCATCGCGTCGGCGGCGAGGTCCGCGCCGAGTTCACCCCTCAGCCGCATCACGCGGGCTTTCGCGGCATCATCCACGGCGACATCCTCTCCACCGTGCTCGACGAGGCGCTGTTCTGGGCCGCCGCCAGCGCCATGAAACGCTCCTGCCTCGCCGTGGAACTCAACGTCCGCTTCGTCAAGAAAGTCACCGCCGGCGAGCCGCTCACCGTCGTCGCCGCGTTCGTCGCCGACAAAGGCCGGCTCTGGGAAACCCGCGCCGAACTGCGCAAGGCCGACGGCACTGTCTGTGCCCGCGCCACCGGCAAACACATGCCGATGGATGCCGAAGAGACAAAGTTCGTTGCGGAGGATTTTCTCTCCGACCCCGCCGCGCTCGCCACCACCGAACTTTTCCCGCAACTGCGCTAATTCGTCGCGTCACTCCTCGCGTAGCGCGCTGAGCATCGGCACGCGCAAGGCGGCGCGGACGGCCAGCGCGCCAAAGCGCCAGCGCCAGACGCTCGGCGCTCTTTGCTACCGCGGCTGAGAGAGGCGCGCCAAAAGCGAGCGAGGCTGGCTGGATGACGAGCGCGCTCACGCCGCAACTCGCGGTCGCGGTAAGATAG
>JAOACV010000443.1 GCA_026417675.1 Verrucomicrobiia bacterium | reverse complement strand
ACGTCACGCGTTTGCTGTGCGGTTCTTTGCCGAGTGTCTCGATCAACTTGCTCTTGTGCGAACCGTAGGCCAACGGCGGCGTGATGCTCGCGTCCTGCACACGGGCCGGCGAACGGGACACGAGGTTGTGCGTGATGATGGTCGTGAAGGCGCGGTTGTAACCGTAGCCGGGCACGGCGAGATCGTAGCTCGTGAGACCGCCGCAGAAATCGAGGCCGCCCGCGGGTTTCAGGCCGCTGTGACAACGCACGCAATGCGCGTCGAGCACCGGCTGGACATCGCGCAGGAAATTCACGGGACGGTCGCCCCACGGCGGCGGAATCAATGGCGACGGCGGACGTTTGGCGGCGAGCGAGGTCGGCGCGGAACGCGGCACGACGGCGCGCGTCTCGTGGCAACCGGCGCAGGCGCGTTGTTCGCCGGGCTGGAAGCTGATGAAACTGCGCATCCGGCGGAGTTCCATCCGGTTCTCGTCGAGCAACTGGAAATAAACCGCTGTGTCGGGCGGCACGACGAAATGGGCACTGCCGTCGCTCTCGACCGGCACGTCGCCGAGAATGCGCACCGGCGTCCAGTTGTCGGCGATGCGCGGTTCGCCGCTCGGTTTCTGGCAGTGGTGGTCCTCGACGTAACGATGGCCGCCGCTTTGGATGTCGTAGGGCCAGCCGATCGGCTCGGCAATGCGCAGGTAGCGGATGCGCCCGGCGATTTCTTCGCTGCCGAAACTGGCGTCGCAGAGCGCGCAGGTCGCGTAGTTCTTCGTCAGGTCCGTTGTGTCGGTGAGCACTGGCGGACGCGGGCGCGCGCGGAGCGGGATGGGAATGAAACAGGAAATCGCCGGGTCACGATGAATGAGTTCCTTGTTGCCGAACACGTCCACCAGATAAAGCGCGTAGCCCTTCGCGTCGGTTTCCTTCCCGTAGTTGTAGGAGACGAGGAAGAACTTTTCCGAAAGCGCCCACGGCGTCGAGTAGAAACCGCCGTTGTCGGCGACGCCGCCTTCGGGCACGGGCACGCCGTCCATGCCGCCTTCGGGCGGTTTCACGTTGGGCGTGACGATGCCGATGCCGCGCGGTTCGTTGATGCCGACCGAGGGAGTCACGGTCACAAGCGGCCCGACCGCGAGCGTGTGATGCCCGGCGGCGATGGCGACGAGTTTGCGGCTGCCGGGAATCGAGCGAACGTCTTCGAGCGCCCACGGGTTGGCAAAATGTTGCTTGAAGAGCGCGTCGGCGCCGGTGCCGTCGGGCCGGATGAACCAGAGCGACTGGATGAACGCGAAGCTGCGTTCGTGGTATTCCCAGCGCGTGTAGCCGATGGTGCCGTCGTCGAGCGTGTGCGGCAGATAATCGCCGTCCTTGTTCACGCTCATCCGGCGGATGCCGCTGCCGTCGGGCTTCATGACGTAGAGGTTGCAGCTTGTTTCGTCTTTGTCGTATTCGTTGCACTGAAGCGACGTGCCGCAACGCTCGGAGACGAACACGATGTCGCCGTTGGGCGCGTAAGTCGGGTCGAGGTCGCTCCATTCGCCGCGCGTGATCTGTCGCAGCCGGCGACCGTCCACGCCGATCTCGAAAATGTGAATCGGTTCCTCCGAGCGACGCAGGTCGTAATTTGTTCGTCGGTCGAGCCAGCCGGCAGGCGGTTCGTTACTCTTGGCCTTTGCATAACCGAACACGATGCGGCTCCCGTCCCACCACAGGTCCATGCCATGCACGTGGCCCAGACCGAGCGCGCCGTTGAGGATGTAGCGCACGGTCTGCTTGGAGCCGTCGGGCGAAAACGGATTGCTCAGCACACAGAGGTCGCCGCCTGGACGAGAGACCCACGGCATGTGATTGAGGCAAACATCCGGATACGTCTCCTGCGTGAACCGTTTCACGAAGAGAAGTTTGTCGAAGTTCAACAACGGATTGGCGAACACGAGCCGGCGAATGATCCAGCGCGCATCGAGATATTGCTGACGGCGTTCCGCCGCAGATGTGACGCCCCGGTTCTCGACGGTGTCCAACTCACGCAAGTATGGTGCGACATCCACGCCCGCTTTTGCCAACTCAGCAGCCAGTTTCCGAGCACGACCGATGCACGCGGTGGTTGGAAACTCGTCCTGTGTTGGTGGTGTTTTCGCCGTTGACCACTGGCTGAGGCTCGATTGGTCAGCCGGCCGGCGCAACGCCAAGTTGCGCGGGTTTGGCCCCGGTCCGTAGATTTCGACTTCATCAAGGTGAAAGAAGATCGGTTTCACGCTTGGCACCTGGAGCCGCACGAAACGCGCTTTCACTTCGCCATCCTTGAACGTGACTTCCAGCGGTTTCTCGCCGGAGACGCCGCCGAAATGCCGGCCTTTATTGTCGTGGCGCAGCGTCCAGTTCGTTCCGTCGTCGGAAGTGAGGATGCGAAGGTTGTCGGCGTTGTGAAGGCCGGGGGCGTAATCGAGCCGGTTGAACACGACGATGCGAGCAATGGGTATGACGCTGCCTAGGTCCACCTGCCACCACGGGTTCGGTTGATGGCCGGTGTGGAACGCATATTTGCCGTTCTTGATGCCGTCCACCGCGCCCGCCGCGTCACTCTGCGTCGTGAGCGGTTGCACGAGCGACTTCAGCCAGTCCTCTTCAATTTGCTGGCGGACTGCAATGGCGGACAGTTCCTCGGTGCGCGGCGCGCCAAAGACAGCCACCGCGGTCACCGCGACCATCGTTGCGAAAACCGCTGATTTCACGCAGATCATTCTCATGGTTCACCTGTGGGTCAATCAAGCCTTTTGCCGCGTGCGACGGTGAAAGGCAAGTAGGAGGGAAGACATGTTGGGGCAGTTGGGATTGATGAAGACAAAGGCAACGCCAGACTGTGGCGTCCACGTATTGCCGCAATCCACGAGTCGTCTCTCCCACCCCAGCGCGTATGGGCAGTTATTGCACGTGAAGACCACCAACCTACTCCGGTTGCCCGTAACTCCGCCAGCGTCGTCTCCTTGCCATCCTCACCCTTGAACTTCACGTTTGTCGCCGGCATCTTGTCGCCAATCTTCAATGTCGCCTGCGCCGACAGCACGGGCGCGGCGTTTGCGCCGATTGTTGCCAAGACCACAAAAAGGGTAACTACCAGCCTAGCCTTCACGATGCCTCTTTCTTCTCGGAACCGCCGAGTCGGGTTGAGATTCGGTTTGCGTGGAGCCGGACCATCCGATCCAGCGCGGGCAACTTCTCTCGCGGCATTCGCCCGGCGGGAGCTGTCACAGTCAGCGAAGCCACGGCTTGTCCCCGCCGATCAAACACCGGCGCGGCCGCGCACATCACGCCGTCAATGTGCTCACCCCGATCCAACGCATAGCCACAGTGCCGCACGCTGTTCAACTCCTCCTTCAAT
>JAOACV010000442.1 GCA_026417675.1 Verrucomicrobiia bacterium | reverse complement strand
AGTCTACGTCGTGCGCGACAACATTGACACCGACCAGATCATCCCGGCGCAGTATTTGAACCTGCTGCCAAACGTGCCGGAGGAATACGAGAAGCTTGGCAGCCACGCGCTGTCGGGCCTGCCGGACAGTTCCTATCCGACGCGCTTCGTGAAACCCGGCGCGATGGACAGCGACTACGCCATTGTCATCGCCGGACGCAATTTCGGCTGCGGCAGCAGCCGCGAGCACGCGCCCGTGGCGCTCGGCGCGGCCAACTGCGAGGCGGTGGTGGCCGAGAGTTTCGCGCGCATCTTCTTCCGCAACTGCGTGGCGACCGGCGAGATCTATCCCCTGGAGTCCACCCAGCGGCTGTGCGAAGTCCTCCAGACCGGTGACGAAGTGGAACTCGATCTCGACCGCAACGAACTGCGCGCGCTGAAGACGGGCCAACGCTACGCGCTCAAACCGCTCGGCGACGCCCGCGCGGTGATCGAGGCGGGCGGCCTCTTCGCCTACGCGAAGAAGACCGGCATGATCCCGGCCGCGCGGGACGCGGGCTAATAGTTTACCTCGAACTCGTTGAGCTTGCCGCCCTCGTAGATTTTGATCTTGCGGGCCGGCCGTTGCGGGGGCGGCGGGGGCGGCGGGGGCGCGGTGATCGGCTCGTTGATGATGACGTAATAGTGTTCCTTCACCTGGCCGTTGTCGTCGAGCACCAGCAGATCGGTGCGGCCTGCCTTGACGCCGCTCATGACCAGCTTGCCCGGCCCGACCGGCACGAGCCGGATGAGTCCCTCGGTGGCGACGACGATGTTGGAGCCGGTGGCGGCGATGATCTTTGATTCGCCCACCGCGACGGTGTTGGTTTGCACGAGCATCGCGTCGGCGGTCGCGCCGTGGCCGATCGCCGGGAACGCACACGCCGCCAGCATGGCGCCGAGGAGGGTTTTACAGCCGATCAGGTTGCGGTAAGGAGAGAGCTTCATAATCACTAGCCTGGTTTTGTTTGCGCTGCTTGCTACGAAGTCAAGACCTACTTGGGCGACCGGCGGCACACTACTCGGACAGGCTGTCCAAGACAAGTGTTAATCCGCGCGGGGCGCGGTCGGCGGAGCAATCGCGGGCGGCACCTTGGCGGGCGGCGCGGCCCGCGGCAGCTCCAGCGCGCGACCGCAGCGGATACAGCGCACCTCGCCCAGAGGGAAGCCCGGCGGGACCGCGAAACTCACGCCGCACGCGCAATGCGCGCTTAGATAGCCGTGGCGGCTCGCCAGCACGCTGCGCGTGTCGCCACGGCTCTGCACCGGCGCGGCGCCGGAAGCGGGGCGTATGGTTTGCGCGGCGACACCCCGCAAGGATTCCTCGCTGATGAGGCCGCGGCCGCGCGCCTTGCGAAACGCGGCTTCATAATCGCTCAGCGACGCGCCCGCCATGCTGCGCAGGATGCGGACGCGCTCGACGGTCGGCGGATGCGTCGAGAACAGGCTGTTGCCGCCCGCGCCATCGGCCTGCAACGGGTTGATGATGAACATCGGCGCGACCGCCTTGCTCGCGAAGGCCGGGCCAAGACGCGCCTGCGAGCTTTTCTCCAGCGCCGACGCCAGTCCCTCCGGGTAGCGCGTGAACTGCGCGCCGCAACCGTCGGCCAGATACTCGCGCTTGCGCGAACAGGCAAAGTAGAGCAGTTGCGCCATCAACGGGCCGAGAATCGCCAGCAGCAGCGCGAGCAACAGGAAGACCGCCTGCGCCTGGCCGCCGCCGCGCGAACTGGCCCGCGCGCGCCCGCGGCTGCCGTAGCGAAACGCGCGCATCAACACCTCGGCGAGGATGACGATCGTGCCGAGCAGCACCGCGGCGAGCGTCATGAAGTTGGTGTCGCGGTTTTTCAGATGGCCGATCTCGTGGGCGATGACGCCCTGCAGCTCGTCGCGGTTGAGCCGGTGCAGCAGGCCGGTCGTGACCGCGACGGCGCACTGCGGAGGCTTGCGGCCGATGGCGAACGCGTTCGGCGCGGGATCGTCTATGACGAACACCCGCGGCGTGTAGCCCAGGCCGGAGGCGATCACCATCTCGTCCACGATGTTGAACAGCCGCGGGAACTCTTCGCGCCTGACCTGGTGGCTGACCGCGCCGCTGAGCAGGAACGTCTCCGGGCTGGCGTTGGCCATCGCCATCTGCACGCCCCAGATGATCAGCGCCGCGCCCAAGCCGATGAGGCCGCCGCCCTGGCCCAGCAACGCTTCGCCGCCGGCGACGCCGAGCAGCAGCAGCAGGATCAGCATGAGCGTGATGAGCACCGCCGAGCGGCGGCGATTGGCGCGGATTTGTTCCCAGATCATCGGGGGATCGAGCGGTTGGGGGTCACTTTCACCGGCACGGCCGACTCGCCCTCCATGTCGTAGGGCAGTTGCCAGACGTGCTCGCCGGTGGAATCGCAAAGTCGAAGCGCGTCTTGATCACCAGCGGCGCGTGCAACTTCGCCTCCGATTCGCCGTAAAGCCGGGCGCTGAGTTTCGACGCCGCATCCGCCGCCGCGTCCGCGCTCAACGCGCTGAGATCAAGCTGCCAAGTCTGTGGTTGCTCGCCTCGCGCCGTCACGCCGGGCTTTAGCAGGAGCAGACCTTGATCGGCAGCCGGCGCGGCCGGGGCGCCCAAGCTGAAGAGCCAGATGCAAAGGCAAACCGGCAACGAAATCAGAATCTGCGGACGCAGTCCCTTCTTCATGGCCCGACAGATTGCCACCTTTGCGCCCTGACGCCAAGCGCGGGTTGCGCGGCGCCCCTGTGTTGGTTGGCGCTTTGCGCCGGCATGGCGAATCCGAGTGCTTGCCAGTGTTGGTGCCGCGGACGGACGAAACCGCGGGCGAAAATAGGTTTGCGCGGCCGACGCAAAGGCGTTTAATCCGTCCCATCGTGAAAAGGTTCGCTTTCAATCTCATGCTGCTTGTGGCGCTCGCCTTCACCGGCTGGGGCGCGGAGCGGAAACCCAACATCATCCTCATCGTCGCGGACGACCTCGGCTGGGCCGACGTGAGCTGGCACGGCGGCAAGGCAAAGACGCCCGCGCTCGACCGCCTCGCCGAGACAGGCGTGCGGTTGGAACAGCACTACGTGTTCCCGTTGTGCAGTCCCACGCGTGCGGCGTTGCTGACGGGACGCTACGCGAGCCGGTTCGGCTGCACCAATCCGCAGAATCCGCGCGTGTTGCCGTTCGACACGGTCACGCTCGCCTCGGCGCTCAAGAGCGTCGGCTACGACACCGCCCTCATCGGCAAATGGCACCTCGGCTCCTTGCCGGAATGGGGGCCGCAGAAGTTCGGCTTTGACTTCAGTTACGGCTCGCTGGCGGGCGGCGTGGGGCCTTACGATCACCGCTACAAGACCGGCCCCTACA
>JAOACV010000441.1 GCA_026417675.1 Verrucomicrobiia bacterium | reverse complement strand
CTTCTGTGCCGTCCGGCCGCCGGGTCACCACGCGGAATACAACCGGGCCATGGGATTTTGCTTTTTCAACAACGTGGCCATCGCCGCGGTCTATCTCCTGAAGCAGCATGGACTGGAGCGGGTGGCCATCGTGGACTGGGACGTGCATCACGGCAACGGCACGCAAGCGGCCTTCTACGACGACCCGACGGTGTTTTACTTCTCCGCCCACCAGTCGCCCTACTATCCCGGCACTGGCGATGCTGACGAAATCGGCGAAGGCAAGGGTCTCGGCTTCACGCTCAATGTCCCGTTACGGGCCGGCAGTGGTGATGCGGATTACAAGATGGCGTTCGAGCGCAAACTTAAACCCGCGGCGGCGGCCTTCAGGCCGGATTTCGTCCTGATCTCCGCCGGCTTTGATGCCGCCAAGGACGATCTCTTGGGACAGATGAATGTGACGCCCGATGGATACGCGGAACTGACGCGAATCGTGAAAGGAATTGCGGAAGAGCATGCCAAAAGCCGTCTCGTGTCGGTTCTCGAGGGCGGCTACAATCTGGATGCGCTGGCTAGGTCGGCCGCGGCGCATGTGC
The DNA here is from genome assembly GCA_026417675.1 of Verrucomicrobiia bacterium. GTDB lineage: Bacteria > Verrucomicrobiota > Verrucomicrobiia > CAIQCK01 > CAIQCK01 > JAOACV01. Next base: position 2,799 of record JAOACV010000441.1, on the reverse strand, counting down.
GCGCGCTGATGGAATCCGCGGCTGAAAAGAACTGAAGAGCGTCGAGCCGCCGCATTGACCGACGTGTCGGGTTTCCCTACACTGCGGTCATGCAGTGGAAGATCCTCAAATGGATTGCGGTCATCGTTTGGACGGCGCTCTTAGCCTTCACCGCCTTCGCTCTCTACCGATGCCTGCTTGACGAGCCGATCCAACACCTGCCCATCCTGCGGGATTTTGTCCAAGGCCAGGCCTTGTTCGTTCTCGCGCTGGCAGTCTTTTTCACGTTTCCGACATGGCTGGTTTGGATCCACTCGGCTCTGCGCGATCTTCGGGAGCGAGTCGCGTTTTACCAACCCACGTCCCATTTGAACCCGACACATATCCAGCCGGGCGCGGAGTGGTTTAACAATCTGTTCGTCGAGCAGGAAGCGGTGGCCAAGCTGGTCAGAAGCCTGAGGACAGGCCCCGGCGCGCTGCTCTTGGGACCGCCCCGTGCCGGCAAGACGCATTGCGCCTACGAGGCGTTGAAACAACTGCCGGATTCTTACGTCCTCGGCCTCTCGCCGAGAGCCCAGGACCTCAGCAGGATCAGGATTCCGCGCACCCTTGACCTGCTGAAACCCAACCTTGTCGTTTTCCTCGACGACGTGCATCGCTTCGTTAACAAGGTTCCGCTCGACCGAATCGTCGAGCATTTCGAGGAGCAATCGCGCACGTTGACAATCTTGGCAACGTGCCGCAGCGGACCGGAGTTGGAGTTGATCAAGGATAACCCGACGTTTGCCGCGTTCGCCAAAGACCTTCAACGGATCTTTATCGGGCGGACCGCGGAAGAACACCAACGCGATTCTAAAGCAGCACCGGAATCCTGCATTCAAGCTGAAAACGAACATGCCGAGGCTTCCCCCGCGACGGTGTCCCCGAAAGAAATCCCAAGTGACATGTCTGCGACCTCCGAAAAGACGGAGACGCCCGCCGTGCCTGAGACCGCGGCGAATGCCAGGGACCAGGTGCGCGTGGCCGACGCGGAACAACAGCATGATGAAGCGGCCCTTGTTGGATCGCGCATTGCTCAAGCCCAGTTTGATCTGGCCCTGTCGCCGGCTCCGCCTTCGAGCGAGTCACCAACGGACACCATGGTTGCAGAGGCTGCCAAGGAGCCGGAGGCGCAACCCTCCGAGATCATTGTCGGAGGTTCGAGCAACGCCGAGACCGGCACCGATTTGGTCCCCGCATCTGACCAACAAACCCGCCTCGGGGAAACGGAAGACCAGCGTGACGAGGCGGCTCGGTGTGCGCCAATGATCACCGAAGCTCACGAGAAACCACCGCTGGTCACAGATGAACAGAAACACGCTGCAGACGCTGGGGAAACCGAACTCGCGGCAATTCCCGGCGCCTCCGAGCAAGCTCAAGCCCACTTTGATCGGGGTGTCATGCTGGGGCAAGAGGGCCGCGCAGCCGAGGCCGCGCAAGAGTTTCGCGAGGCCATTCGTTGCGATCCGGACCGCGCCGAAGCCCACTACAACCTGGCCCTGGCCCTAAGCCAACTGGGCCGAATCGGGGAGGAGGAAAGGGAGCTTCGCGAGGCGATCCGATGTAATCCCGACTACGCGGAGGCCCACTACAATCTGGCCGTCGTGTTGCGCCAGCAGGGGCGCGTCGAGCAAGCGGAAAAGGAATTCCAAGAAGCGATTCGCTGCAATCCAGACCTCGGCAAGACCAACGAATAGACTTTGCCGCCGCGCTCAGCCGAGCTTGCTCTCGATGCTTCGCAGGAGGTCGCCCACATTCTTGAACGTCATCAGCTCCCTTTGGCTGAACTTGATGCCAAAGCCCCGCTCCACCGCCAGGATCAAGTTCACGTGGGAGAGCGAGTCCCAGCCGTCCACGTCGTTGGCGGTCGTCTCCGGCTGGATGTTGATCTCGTCGTTGTCGAACACTGTCCGAAAGATGCCGTTCAGTTTCTCGAGGGTGGTCATAAACTAGGTGGTCTCCTCTAAATATCCAACGTGCTGATGTCGCCCGCGTCCTGCCCCAAATAGCGCGCCCTCAACACCCGGCGCATGATCTTGCCGCTCTTGTTCTTTGGAATGTGTTCCAGCACCCGAAACTCCTGCGGCGTGGCGGTCGTAGAGACGCGGTTGGAAACGTGCAGGCGCAATTTCAGTTCGAGGTCGCTGTTCCACTCGTAGCCTTTCTTCAGGGCGACAAACGCCACGACCTTTTCCCACAACAACTCGTCCGGCGCGCCGATGACGCCCGATTCGGCGATGCCTTCCACCTCCAGCAACGCGCTCTCCACTTCAAACGGACTGACCAGATGCCCCGCGGTGTTGATGACGTCGTCGCTGCGGCCCATGAACCAATAGTATCCCTCGGCGTCGCGGCGCGCCGTGTCGCCGGTCATATACCAGCCGTGCCTGAACTTCTGCCGGTAGATGTCCTCGTGGTGAAAGTAGGAGATGAACATCGAATCCCATCCGGGTCGCAAACACAGGTTGCCTTGTTGACCGTCCGGCAGCACCGTGCCGTCGTCCGAGACAACCGCCGCCTCGATGCCTGGCAGCGGCGTGCCCATCGAGCCGGGCTTAATCGGCAGGCCCGGACGATTGGTGATCATGATCGCGCCGGTTTCTGTTTGGAACCACGTGTCGTAGATGTCCTTGCCGAGAACCTTCCGGCTCCAACTGATCACCTCCGGATTCAGAGGCTCGCCCACGCTGAAGATATGCCGCAGCCTGGCAAGGTTGAACCGGGCGAACAGCGCCGGGTCTTCGCGCATCAACATCCGCAGCGCCGTCGGGGCCGTATACC
>JAOACV010000440.1 GCA_026417675.1 Verrucomicrobiia bacterium | reverse complement strand
TCGTGGGCTCGGAGATGTGTATAAGAGACAGCAACAGCATGGAGCGATTCAAACCTAGCCTCAACCTCCTCATCGCCGCTGTCATCATCGTGGCGGCGGTTTGGTTGCTCGACCGCTGGCACCAAGGCCGCCAGAACCAACTCCGCGCAGAGATGCAGAAACAATTCGTCGCCGACCTGACCGCGGCGCTGGAGAAAGCTCTGCCGAACGCCGCTCAGCCCGATGCGTCCGTGCCGCCTGTGGGACTGATCTGGCACACCAACCTGATGCCCAAAGGCAGTGGCCAGATCGAGATCTTCAACCTTTCCAGCACGCCGGCCTATGTGGACTCCAGCGGCACGCGCGTCACCGGCGAGATCATGAACGACACGCCGCGCCACTTCGGCTTGTTGGTCGTGAGCCTTGTTGCCATTGACAAGAAAGGCAAAATCCTCCGCCGCCAGCCGATCCTTTTCCCCGGCCTGGCCGCCCAGGAGCGCCGCGCCTTCGAGACCACCCTGAACCTCCCCTTGGAAGCCTTCGCCGCCCACCGTTTCGAACTGGATGTCGCGCGCTAGGAACCTGTTGGTCTTTTAGAGGAGAAACGTCCGGCCGGCCCCTAGAATTTGTTTTTCACAAATTCACGGAAGAGGATGCTGAGACCGGCGAGGTAGCTGGCTTTGTGGCGGGAGCGCAGGATCGTCCTCCAGTAGCGCGGCGAGAGGTAGAACTTCACGTAGGGCGCCAGCTTGTTGAACTTCCGCATGTGGATCTCGCACCACTTCAGGCAGTCCACCTGATGTTTGCCGAAGCGCGCCCGCTCCAGAATCTCGGCGCACCGCGGATGAGCGAAGCTCAGCAACGGCAGGTCCTCCCGCGTGAATTTCTGGTCCCAGAGATCGTAGATCTCCGTGCCGGGATAAGGGAAGAAGGTGTTCAGCGCCACCACCTCGCTGCGCAGCCGCTTCAACAGGTTGAGGATGTCCTGCAAGTCCTCCTCGGTTTCCTCGGGCAGGTTGATCAGCATGTTGGCGTAGGTGCGGATGCCGTATTTGTGGCAGAGATCGAACACCTCGATCACTTGGGCGACGGTGATCCCCTTCTTGATCAGCCGCAGGGCGCGGTCGCTTCCCCGCTCGACGCCGAACTCGATCTGGATGCAGCCCGCGGCGGCCATCGCGCGGAGCATCTCCTCGTCCATCAGGGTGACTTTGGAGATGCAGCTCCACGGCATGTCGAGCTTCGCCTCGCGCATCAGCGAACAAAATTCGAGCACGTTGGGCTTGTTGAGCGCGAACAGGTCGTCGAGGAACAGGAAGGCGTCTATGCCGTAGTTGTCCCGCAACATCTTTACCTCCTCAAAGAGGCTGCAGGCCGAACGCATCCGCAGGTATTTGCCGCCGCCGGAGGCGGCCCGGACTTTCTTGGCAACGCAGAACGTGCACGCGGAGGGGCAACCCCGGCCGCCGAGCACGTGGGTCGCGCGCAGCAAGATGCCCTTGATGGCGTAGGGCGAGGCCGTGGCGTAGTAATCCATGTCCACAAGGTCGTAGGCCGGAAACGAGATCGCATCGAGGTCTTCGGCCACCTCGCGCCGGGGCGTCTCCACGACCTGCCGCGTCGCGGGGTCGTAGTAGGCAATGCCCTTGATCGCGGAGTAATCGGGATTGCCTCGCAGGATGGCGGCGGTCAGCTCGTGCATCGTCAGTTCGCCGTCGCCGATGACGACGACATCCACCGGGCGGTCCTCTTCGTCAAAGAGGCTTTCCGGATACAGCGTCGGGTGCGCCCCGCCCACGACCACCGTGACACCCGGCTGGGCAGCCTTGAAACGCCGGGCCAGGCTCATGACCTCGGAATACTCCGTGGAGTAGCAGGTGATGCCAACGACTTTGGTGCGCAGGCTCTTGAACTGCCGCACCATCTCGTCCTCGATGCCCTGGAGGGTTTGCAGCAGGTTCGAGTAAAACGCCTTGGTGCGGACGGTCTCCTTCATCGGCACATCAATGATGCGCACGCTCAACCCTTGCTTCCGCAGGTAACCGGCGATGTAGAGGAGCGCCACGGGCGGCCGGTAGTGGTTCACCATGCGCGAGGGCGGCGAAACCAATACGGCGTCGTAATAAGGTTCTGCATGATTATCCATGCCTGTCAGGGCGTCCGCGCTCACGCAGCATAGTGTCACAGAACCCCCTCGCCCGCAAGCGGCGCAGGAAAACAGGCGGGCGCATCATCCTATCGCTTTTGCCTCGATTTCCGCCCGCCACTCCGCTTTCCTAGCGGCCAGCGCATGATTCTCTCCGCGTGGATTCTGGTGTTGCTGGCGATACCGGTGCTGTTAGCCGGCGAATGGCTGGTCAGGCGCGTCGCGGTCCTCTCACGGTTCAACATTCCCGCGCCGGTCGTCGGCGGCTTGTTGGTGTCGGTCGTCGTGTTGCTGGCAAACCTCAGCGGCGCCCACATCGAGTTCGGCCAGCAGGTCGCGGCGCGCTGGTGGACGTGGCTGGTGACCATCGAACCGGAATGGCTCCACGCGCCGGCCAAAGGCGTCAACCTGCCGTTCCTGGTTGGTTTCTTCACTTGCATCGGCCTGAACGCGAGCTGGACGCTGGCCAAACGCGGCAGCATGCAGGTGCTGCTGTTCTGGGCGCTCGCGGGCGCGCTCGGACTGCTGCAAAACCTCCTCGGCGTGTCGTTGGCCAGGGCGCTAGACACGCCGCCGTTGCTCGGCCTGATCTGCGGCAGCGTGAGCATGACCGGGGGCCACGGCACGGCGCTCGGGTTCGCTCCCGATTTGGAAAAGGCGGGTTTACAAGGCGCGGCGGTTTTCGGTGTGGCGGCGGCGACGTTCGGTTTGGTCGCGGGCGGTCTGCTCGGCGGACCGGTCGGGGGCGGCTTGATCCGCCGCAACCGGCTCGAATCCACCGCGTCGCTGGAGACGCATCTTCAAATGGGCCGGACCGGCGTGGCGGGCATCCTCAACGACCTGGGCCGGCTCGCCGGTTTCGGCGCGAGCGCCGCCGCGCACCTGCTGCTGACGCTGGTGTGCGTCAAGCTTGGCGCCTGGGGCAGCTTCTTCATCCAGCAGACAGGTGTAACATTCCCGGTCTATATGGGCGCGATGCTGCTGGGCGTGGCGGTGCGCAACGTCGCAGACCTGCTGAACCCGCGCTGGATTCGCACGGAACTGATAGACCTCATCGCGTCGGTCATGCTCGGCCTGTTCCTGACCATCGCGATGATGGGTTTGAACCTCCGCGAACTGGCCAGCGTCGCCCTGCCGATGCTGGTGATTCTTTGCGCGCAGATCGCGCTGATGGCGCTTTTCGCGTGGTTCGTCACCTTCCGCGTCATGGGCCGCGATTTCGACGCGGCGGTGATGGCCGGTGGTCACTGCGGCTT
>JAOACV010000043.1:9944-10188 GCA_026417675.1 Verrucomicrobiia bacterium | reverse complement strand
GCACATCACCGTCGCGCGCGACATCTCCATGCCCGCCAGCAAGCCGGTCAGCGGAACTTCTGCGGCAATGAGCTGATCCAAGCTGACCGCGCCTTGGGCGCGTCCGGCCCGGCGCAATGGGCGGAACACGGCGCGCACCGGCCCGTTCTCCGCCACCGCCTCGCGATATTCCGCCGGCGTCTGAAGATGAATGAACCACGCCGGACTCAGCCGTTGCGCGTGAAACTCCAGCCCCGTGAACCAC
>JAOACV010000043.1:1291-9934 GCA_026417675.1 Verrucomicrobiia bacterium | reverse complement strand
GGTAGAGGTCAAACCTCCCGCCCAGTCTTGGAGGGAACAACGGCGGCCTGATCGAGAAGCCACCCGGCCCCGTCGTCACGCCGGCCAGCGCCGTGAGCGCCGACAAGCCTGCCCCGGCGAAACTCACCAAGCCCGTGTCCACCCACGCCCGCTCCAGCGCATCCACCGCGCCGCCAGCCCGCAACGCCCTCTCGTCCGCCTTGTGCAGGAACCGCCGCACCGCGCCCTTGGCGTCACACACATACGCGCCATGCCGGGTCGCCTGTTCGGCCGGCGCGGGCGCGGCGAACCCGTTCACCGCGCCCGATGCGCACCGCACGGCGCTGGCGTCGCACAGCAGCAAAACATCGCCCGACGCCGCCAGCAGACCCGGCCCCAACCGCCGCAAAGCACACGCCAGCGTCACGAACAGTTCATCGAACAATGCCGCGTCACACCCGTCCACGGTCGTGACGGGCAACTTCAGGAATATCTTCCCCGCCGCCGCATTGCCCGTCCCTCGCGGTTCCCTGCCGCCCGCATGGATCACCAGAATCCGGCGACCGGCGAGCACCCCGCAGGCGTCCGCTGCCACGGCGCGCAACGCGTTCAAGGTTGCGCCGCCCGTGCCGACGCGTCGGCCGTTGGGATCGGGCACGACCAGCGTGCGCAGGTCCTTCGGAAAGAACCCGCGCCGCGTCCGCGCCGCCAACTCGGCGCGATAGGCTGCGGCTTGACGCGCGTTGGCGGCGGTGAGCACCAGATAGTCCGGCGCGCCTGACAGATGACCTTTGCGCATCCGGTCGTAAAGGGCGCGGTTGCGCTGCACCGCCTGCGCCAACGCGAGCGTGTCGGTGGGGTTGAGAGGCAGAATCATGTGGACTAGGACGCCTGTATGCGAAGGACCCGCGCGGGATTTCCGGCGACCACGGCGCGGGCGGGCACATCATGCACGACGACGGCGCCGGCCCCGATGACCGCATGATCGCCGATGGTGATTTCACCGAGGATCACGGCGTTGGCGCCCACGTCCACGTTGTTGCCGATCACAGGCGAACCGGAATAGGTGCCGTCGGGCTTGAGCTTGTTGCCGATGGTGGTCGAGTTGCGCAGATGGCAGCCGCTGCCGATGACGGTGCCGTCGTTAATGACCAATGCATGGCCGTGGTCAATGCGAAGTCCCGGCCCGACGCGCGTCTTCCATGGCAGCTCGATGCCAAGAATCCACTCGACGCAGACGCGATAAAAGATCCCGTAGAGCAGCGTCAGCGGCAACAGCCATCGGGGGCCGTGACGCAGCGCATAGGCTAGCCGGAACATTACCATGACCAGGCGCCCTTTCGGGTTCGCCTTGTTCGCGGCCCAATCCTGGAAGAGCCAGTGCATGGTCGTAAGTTATCAGAAATCCGCGCCGACAGACCAGCGCGCGCAACGTCATCCTATGCGGCGGTCGCGTTGCGTCGGTAAGCTTTTTCCACACAAGCGAACGCGCGCTCGGCTTGCCGTCGCGGCGAATAGTAGTCGCAGAAACGCGCCACCACGTCCGAAGGGAGCCGCTTGCGTCCCCAATCCAGCGCGCCGACCAGGGCCGACGCAAACGCATCGGCGTCGAACGGATTGCAGGCGACGCCGGTCTGCGCGGACAGCAGATCGGGCGTGGCGCCATTGAGCGTCGAGAAAATCTGCGGCAGGCCGGCCACCAGTGCCTCCAGCGTCGCCAGCGGCCAGTTGTCATCCACCGTTGGCAGGACGAACACGTCGCCCGCAGCGTAGTATTGAAACAAGTCCGGCTGCTGCACGAAGCCCGTCACGTGGACTGGAATCTCCGGGTGCGCGGCCTTCCACTGCTCAATTAACGGGCGTAGTTCGCCGTCGCCCACGAAGAGCACGCTGGCCTTGCCGGCCAATCGGGGCGCAGCGCGCGTCAGGGCATCGAGAAGCAAATGGATGCCTTTCCGTCTTGAAAAGACGCCGGAGAAGATAAACACCAACCCGTTCAAACCCAGTCGTTGCCGGATGGCCTCGCGTTCTGCCAGCAGCGCGCCGACGCGGTCGCGGAACAATTCCGTGGACACGCCGGTCATGCCCACGTCCACGCGGGCGGGGTCGAATCCCCAACTGGTCAAGTATTCGATATTCAACTTGCCGTCGGCCCACGCCCGGGCGGCGTGACGCAGCACCCACCAGCGCATGAAGCGTCTGAGCAAGCCGATCTTCTTTTCCGTCAGATGCGTGCCTTCCGACCAGACCACGAAGGGAATCCGTTTCCAGCGCGCGTAGAGCATCGTCTGCAGCGTGCGCAGGCCGAATTCGCAGGTGATCACCACGTCCGGTTTGTATTGGCACAGCAACGGAATCGTCTTGGTTCCCAGGCTCAACTCCCGCACCTCCTTGAAGCCCAGGTCCCGACGCTTCAGCTCGCGCAGGAAGCTCTTGGAGCGCGCGATGACGCAGGTGAACTTGAATTCCGAGGGGTCCACCTCCCAGGAGCGGGTCGGGATCACCAAACTGTCCGCGACGACCACCAGGTCGCACAACCGGCTCAGTTCGTTGAAAAACTCAACCCGGTAGGGCGGAAGCATGTTGGTCAGCAGCACGACTCTCATACGGCTACTCCGAGCGGATGTTAACGCGCCGTCATCAAACGCAGGTTGTGTCTGCCGTCGGCACACCGTCAAGCGCAAACTCCTCAATCCCGTCGCAACATGCGGCAAAACTCGTCCACCGCCCATGGCGCCGGATCCGTCCAATCAATCAACTTGGCGCGCGCCAACGCGCAGTAAATCGCGGCCGCCCTCCTCACGCCGGAGGGTGTATCTGTCACCACGACCACGCTGGGCCGCTCGCGCCAAAGTTCAGCGATAATCTGCTTTGTGGCGCCGCTCACCGCGTGATGCGGACCGCTCATCTGCGGCTTCTCGGTGCCCGGCAGCGTCCAAACCTGTGCTTCCAAGTCGTGACGGTCCTGCAAGACGTTAAGCACATCCACGCGTTCGGGGGTGAGGCGGCCACACAGCACCACCACGCGCGGCACGCAATACAGCGACGTTTCGCCCGGCCCGGTCAGCGCGCGCCACCATCGCGCCATGAGCTTGCCGCCAGAAGCGACAATGCGTTGAAGATGCGCCATCGCGCGAGAGCACGGCTGGTATTTCTGCGAGACCTCCCAGCGTTCGCGCCGCCAGAGTTCGTGGAGCCGGCCGCTGCCGGTGATGCTGCCGGGATGAATCCGGAAACAGGCCAGATAACGATCAATGAAATGCGGCGGATGTTTGCGGGCGATCCGCAGCCACCATTCGTAGTCCATGACGCACCGCAAACTGATGTCGAGCAGTCCGCAATCCTCCACCACCTTGCGTCGCACGAAGACGCCCGGCTGCGGGATCAACAGGCCCGTGTGGAGCAACCACTCCCAGCGATAGGGCATCGTTCGCACCCGCCGGATGACCCGCCGATTGGGGTCGGTGAAGAAATTGTTGCCGTAAACGAAATCGGCCTCCGGGTGCGCGCGGAAGTAATCCGCCACCACCCGAAACGCGCCGCGCACATACCAGTCGTCGGAGTTGATCCAACCAATGATCTCGCCCGTGGCGGCGCGGAAACCTTTGTTGATCGCATCGCTCTGCCCCTTGTCCGGCTCGCTCTTCCAGCGCACGCCGCGGTTCTCGTAGCGCCGAAGAACCTCCACTGTGCCGTCCTGGGAACCACCGTCGAAGATGATGTGCTCGGCATTGGGATAGTCCTGGTCGAGCACGCTGCGGATGCACTCCTCGACGTAGCGCGCTTGGTTGAAAGAGGGCGTGACGATGGAGATTCTGGGGTCCATCATTCGGCCCGCCTAGCGGGAAGTCTTCAGGTCCAGCACGCCCATGAAGAAGCTGGAGAAGGCCACTTGGATGCCAAACGTCGTCAGCGTCGCCGCCGGGATGATGCGGCGCAAATTGTCGGCGTAGGCCAGCGAGCCAAATCCCACCTCGCCCCAAAAAAACACCGCGCGCGCCAGCAACGCCACGCCCGCCAACACCAGCACCACGCCCAGCAACACGCCTTTTTCCAAACTGAAGAACCGCCGGAACCGGTTGAACAGCGGGTTGTCGGACAGCAGTCCTTTGGAAATCGCGACCGCCTTGGCCAGGCAGGCGAACGTGAAAAGTTGAAAGCCTACCAGCGTCGCCATGCTGGCCACAGCCAAGGTGCCCGCCTCCAGATGGATGCGTCCCACATGAACGTCCGTTAAGCTCAACACCGCCATCCCGCACAATCCGACCGCCATCAGCGCCAGCGAGGGGATCAGGAACAGCCAGCGCGGACTGAACAACAACATGAACCGCAAATGACGCCAGCCGTCCCGCCAACTCCGCAGGTGCGGCGGTCGGGAACGGCCGTCTTTGTAGAGCGTGATGGGCACCTCGCTGATGCGCAGGCCGCGCATGGTGGCCTTGATGACCATCTCGGAGGCGAACTCCATTCCCGTCGTGTGCAGGTCCATCCGCGCGAAGGCGTCCTTGGTGAAAGCGCGCAAACCGCAATGAAAATCGTGCGCCGGGCAACGGAAGAACAGACGCCCAATGAAACTCAGCGCCGGGTTGCCAATCCAGCGATGCTTCCACGGCATTGCGCCCGGCATGATCCGCCCACCGCCCGCGGGCATCCGGCAGCCCATCACCAGTTCGTCCCCCGCGCGCAGGCGCTCCACGAATGCCGCGAGGTCGGAAAAGTCGTAGCTGTCGTCGGCGTCGCCCATGATGATCCATTTGCCGCGCGCGGCCTCAATGCCGCCGCGCAGGGCGCTGCCATAGCCCTTCTCAGCCACATGCACCACGCGCGCGCCGAGCCGTTCGGCGATCTGTTGCGAGCCGTCGGTGCTGCCGTTGTCGGCCACCACCACTTCGCCGGAGAGTTTCAGCGCCGCGAGACTTCGCTGCGCCTTCTCGACGCAGCGGCCCAGCGTCTCCGCCTCGTTCAGGCAGGGCATCACGATGCTCAGTTCCACTTCGGTTCGGTTCTCGGTCATGGCGCCGACGACTTTTCTCCGCTCCGCAGTTCAAAGCGATACACGCGCAAAACCATCGTTCCGGGGGCGGCAGCGTCCGCCACCTGATGTTTGCCGGCCAGTTTCCAGTAAAAGCTCCTCAACCGGGCCGCCAGCGAGGGCGGCTCTTTCGGCGGGTCGAAGTTTAGAGTCGTGACCTTCTGCGCCGCCAGAAAATCCTTCAGGGCCTCATCAATCGGTTTGGCGGGGTCCCACACATAGACCACCTGCAGCCGGCTGGCCTGAAAATCTTCCAGCAGCCCGTCCAAGGCGCTTTTGGTCATCACACCCGGCCGCAACAACCGGTCCGCGATCTGCGCTGCACAACCTATGCCTCCCACGTCCCACGCCTCAAAGGGCGGTCGTTGCGTCTGCAAGTTGGTGGCGATTACATCCTCCGGCTGGCTCAGGCTCCGCAACTGCGCTCCCAGCGCCTTGGCTGTCTCGCTGACCGCCGGGATGGACGCCCGCACCAGCGGATAGACCAAGCCGGCCACGGACAGCGCCAGCAGCAAAATGTCAAGGTTCCGTCGGTTGATCCGCTGCACCGCGCCAGCCGCGAGCACCGATAGCGGGAAGACGAGGTATTTATACATCGAGATCTCGCGGAAGAAGAAACGCGACAAGAGCACCGCTGTTGCTGCGAAAACCACCAAGTAAGCCGCGCTGGCCCATTCCAGCCAGTTGGCGTCCCGTCGCCGCCACCACAACCACAAACCGGCGGCGGCGCCTACGATCAACGCCGGCCCCGCGCTCAACGCGCTGCGCAACAGGATTGTCAGTTCCATCCGCGCCAGCGACATCGCCGCCTCCGTGCCCGCTTGCGCCCTCGCATAGTCCAGCGCGCGCGACAGATCCGGCGTGTAGTAGAGAATCTGCGCGACAAACACGGCCGCCGTGAGCGCCCAGCCCGCCGTCAACCCGCTCAGCAGCTTCCAGCGCGGTCGGCGGCTCGCGTCCCGCCCAAGTCCGGGCGTCAAACCGGCCGCAACAAGCGCCAATGGCGCCAGCAGCGTATAGGTGAGCCAGTTGATCTGTCCGGCAACGAAAGTGGTCACCCCCATCCATACCGCCGTGGACCTCTGCTCTTGCTCCAATCCGCGGCCCAACCACCAAACCAGAAACGGCCACGCCACCGATCCCCGCACGACCGTGCTTGGATTCACGTCCAGCATCACCGACGCCGGGGCGAGCGTGTAGAGCATCGCTCCGACAAGACTCGGCCACGGTCCAAACACCAGTCGCAGCGCCAGCAAAACCATCAGACATCCCGCCAGCTCGATGCCCGAATTCAACAACAGACACGCCCACTGTCCGCCTAGCGCATACGCCAGCGTATCCAGCCACAGCATCGGGTAAGGGTGATTCGTGTAGTTGAACTTCGCCGGATCGGGCACGCGGCCCGTCATGTAGTGATTGTTGATGATCCCGCCCTGCCGCTCCAAGAAGCCATATTCCAACAACTTCTTGGCTTCCCAAACTTCCCAAGCCGTCCACGGCACGGTCTGGCTGAGCGGATACGCGCGGGTCAACAACCAGACGCCGACGATCAACAAGAGAACCCGCCTCACCCCAGCCCGGTCCGGCCCCGCCCGCTCGCTCGCCGGCGCCTCAGAACTGCCGCAAGAAGCGCAGGTCGTTTTCATAGAAGAGCCGGATGTCGTCAATGCCGTAGAGGATCATGGCGATGCGCTCGATGCCCATGCCGAACGCATAGCCGGTCCACTGCTCGGCGTCGTAGCCCACATACTCGAACACACGCGGGTTGACCATGCCACAGCCCGCGATTTCCAGCCACTCCTTGCCGCGCGCGCGCAGCGTCGGCGAGTTCAGATCAATCTCGAAGCTCGGCTCGGTAAACGGGAAGAAGTGCGGCCGGAACCGCACGCGCGTCTGCGGGCCGAGCAGTTGTTTGAAGAAGAACTCGCAGTCGCCCTTGAGGTTCGCAACGGAGACGTTGCGGTCCACGTAAAGGCCCTCGACCTGTTGGAAATTGGCGTGGTGCGTCGCGTCAATCTCGTCGCGACGGTAGCAGCGCCCCGGCACCACCACGCGCACTGGGGGCTGTTGTTTCTCCATCACGTGGACCTGCACGGGCGACGTGTGGGTTCGCAACAAAACGCCTTGGTCCTTTTGAATGTAAAACGTGTCCTGGATGTCGCGCGCCGGATGGTCGGCCGGCGTGTTGAGCGCGTCAAAGTTGTAATACTCCGTCTCGATGTCCGGCCCGTCCGCCACCGCAAAGCCCATCCGCTGAAAAATGCGGACGATCTGGTCGGTCACCTGCGTGAGCGGATGCTGCCGTCCGATGGCCGGGGCGCGGCCCGGCAGCGTCAAATCCAACTTCGGACCGCTCCGGCGCGCGGCGCCTTCGAGCGCCTGCTTGCGCTCTTCCAGCGCGGCCGTCAGGACCTGGTTGACCTCGTTGGCGAGCGCGCCGATCGCCGGGCGCTCCTCCTTGGGCAACGTGGGGAGCAAATCGAACGCCGCGCGCACCGCGCCCTTGCGGCCCAAATATTTGACGCGGACCGCGTCGAGCGCGGCAAGATCGGCGGCAGCCGCCATTTCGGCGAGGCCGTCGCGTTTGATCGTCTCCAGTTGTTGGCGCGGTTTCGACATGGCGTTTGTAGCCGCCGACGTAAGGAGGCGGACGCTCTCGTGACGGAAACCGCCACCGCCTCCTCACGTCGGCGGCTACGCCGGATGACTCACGCTGCAGCCGGCGCGCCCTTCAGGCTGTCCTTGGCCAACTGGACAAGCTTGGCAAACGCGCCGTTGTCGCGCACGGCGAGGTCGGCCAGGATCTTGCGGTCAAGGGCGACTTGGGCGCGCTTGAGACCGTTGATGAACTGGCTGTAGGTCAGACCCAGGCCGCGGCAGGCGGCGTTGAGGCGGATGTTCCAGAGCGCGCGGTAGGCGCGTTTCTTGGCCTTGCGGTCGCGGAAGGCATAGACCAAGCCGTGGTTGACGGATTCCTTGGCGTAGCGGAAGAGCTTGCTGCGGTTGCCGCGATAGCCCTTGGCCATCTTGATGCGGCGCTTGCGGCGCGCTCGCGAAGCGGGTGCGTTGGTGGCGCGTGGCATGGTGGGTTCTCCTTAACCTCGGTGTGAATAGGGCAACGCCTGCGTGATGCGGTGCTTGTCCGTCTCGTCCACGTTGATCTTCTGGCTGAGGAAGCGCATCTTTTTGGCGTTCTTGCTGGCGGCGAGGTGGCGTTTGCCTGCACGGCAACGCAGCACCTTGCCGTTCGCGGTGATCTTGAACCGCTTGGCGACCGATTTCTTGGTTTTCGGTGGTCTGAATCTTGGCACGGTAAATCTCTCTTTCAAAAACGAAATCCGCAGCGCGCCCGGCTGCCGGCGCCAATCGTCGCCGCGGATTTCCGGTTCGTTGTTGCTACTTTTGGCTCTGGGCCTTGTTGAACGCCGCTTCCAGCGTGTTCAGGCCGACGCCGCTGCCTGACGCGGGCCGTTCGCCGGACGGCCTTACCTGTGCCGGCGTCGGCGCCGGCGGCGGTGACGGTGTGAACTTCACCTCCACGGCCATAGCGCGCGCGGCCTCGGCGCGGGCCGTTTCGGTCTGCGGCGCCGCGGGCGTCGCGTGCGTCTTGGCGTGTTTGCCGCTGACCGGGC
>JAOACV010000043.1:0-1281 GCA_026417675.1 Verrucomicrobiia bacterium | reverse complement strand
ATGTGGATGATCCTTCCAACCAGCTTGGCGGCGGTCTCCACCTGGCCGCGGCCCTCCAAGTCCTTCGCGAGCCGCTTCATGAGCTGATCGCCAAGTTCCTGGTGCGCCATCTCGCGGCCTCGGAACATCAGCGAGACCTTCGTCTTCATGTGTTTCTCCAGGAAGCCTTCGATCTGTCGCAGCTTCATCTGGTAGTCGTGCTCGCTGATGTTGACGTGAAACTTGACCTGTTTGACCTTCGAGCTCGCCGTGTGTTTGCGCGACTCGCGTTCCTTCTTGGTCTGCTCGTAACGGAACTTGCCGTATTCGAGCATCCGGCAGACCGGCGGCGTCGCGTTGGGGGCGATCTCGACGAGGTCCAACCCTCGCTGTTGGGCCATCATCAGGGCGTCGCGCAACGGTTTGACGCCCATGTTATTCCCGTCACTGTCAATCAACCGCACCTCACGGGCACGGATGCGGTTGTTGATCCTAACGAAGGTGGCTATAACCCACCTCCCGAACGGCTTCGTTCATTCGTTGTTTGGTTCTCCTGCTACGTTCACCTTTGGGTTCCCGCGGCGGTCCGATGCTCTGCCGCAACTAGGGCACCCGTCCCGCCAGCATCATCCATCATCCAAGGCAGCCGGCAGGACGCCATTTCAGCGGGCACCATATACGGAAACCTCGCCGCTTGTGCAAGTCGGATTTTTCGCCGGTTGGACGCCGCTTGGGGTTTCTCGCGCTCACGCCCGCCGCTCGCGGATCGCCGCGAGGATGTCCGCAATAACCGCCGCGCGCGGCTTCGAGCCGAGGTCGCCCTTGCCATGGACGCGCACCGAGACGGCGTCGGCCGTCTGGTCACGCGCGCCGACGATAAGCATTGTGTGGACTTTGGCCTCCTCGGCGCGCCGGATGCGGCCTTGGAGCTTGTCGCTACTGTATTCCAGCGTTGCGCGCACAAACTGGCCGCGCAGCTCCTTCACGATCTGCTCGCAGTAGGCAATCTGCTCCTGCGTGATCGGCAGCACGCGCACCTGCTCCGGCGCCAGCCAGAGCGGAAAGTTGCCCGCGTAGTGTTCGATCAGAAATCCGATAAACCGCTCATGTGTCCCCAGTGGCGCGCGGTGGATGCAGAGCGGGGTCTTGTCGGTATTGTCCTTATCGCGATAGACGAGCCCGAACCGCGCCGGCACGGCGAAGTCCACCTGATTGGTCGCCAGCGTGAACTCGCGGCCGATGACGCTCCAGACCTGCACGTCAATCTTCGGCCCGTAGAACGCCGCCTCGTTCGGCACCTCC
>JAOACV010000439.1 GCA_026417675.1 Verrucomicrobiia bacterium | reverse complement strand
GCCGGCGACGATGAGGACCATGCCGATGCCCATGTTGAAGACCTCATGCATCTCCTCGTCGCTAACGTTGCCGCCTTGCTGGAGGATGTGGAAGATGGGCGGCACGGGCCACGAGCCGCGGCGGATGACGGCGTCCACGGTCTTCGGGAGCACGCGCGGGATGTTGCCAGTGAAACCGCCGCCGGTGATATGCGCGCAACCGTGGACCGCGCCAGCGAACGGCGACTTCGGGGCGCGCAGCTTCTGAATCAACGGCCCGTAGTTGCGATGGACGCGCAAGAGTTCATCGGCGAGGGTGCCGCCCAGCTCGGCGACATGGTCGTCGAGCCGGTAGCGCATCTCGGCCAGCAGGATGCGCCGGGCCAGCGTGTAGCCGTTGGTGTGCAGACCGTTGCTGGCCAGGCCGATGATGGCGTCGCCGGGGCGGATGCGTTTGCCGTCGAGGATGCGGTCGCGTTCGACGATGCCGACGATGGTGCCCGCGAGGTCGTATTCGCCCACGGCATACATGTCGGGCAACTGTGCGGTCTCGCCTCCGATAAGGGCGCACCCGGCCGCAGCGCAAGCCTTGGCGAGGCCAGTGATGACCTGGTAAAACACGGCCGGCTCCAGTTTGCCCATGCCGATGTAATCGAGGAAGAACAGCGGCTTGGCGCCGAGGACGGAGATGTCATTGACGCTATGGTTGACAAGGTCCTGTCCAACGGTGTCGTGGCGGCCGGTCAGGACGGCGATCTTCAGCTTCGTGCCGACGCCGTCGGTGCTGCTGACCAGCACGGGCCGGCGGTATTGCTTGGTGTTGATCTCGAACAGGCCGCCGAAGTTGCCGATCCTGCCGAGGCAGCCGGGCTGGCGCGTGCGGGCGACGAGTCGCGGGAGCCTGGACTTGAGGGCGTCGCCCAGCGCGATGTTGACGCCGGCTTTGGCGTAAGCGGAGGCGGTTTTCACAAGAGTCGTCTCTGCGGGTCCTCGGCGATCAGGTCGCCGACGCGCGCGGGGCGCGAACCGCGGTTCTCCAGCACTTCCTTGTTGATCTCTGGCGGAATGGTGACGGGATAGTCGCCGCTGTAGCAGGCCGTGCAGAACTCACTCGCCGGAAGGCCCGTTGCCGCGATCATGCTCCCCAGCGAAAGATAACCGAGGCTGTCCGCGCCAAGGTAGTTCTTGATTTCCTCAATCGAGTTGTTGGCCGCCATCAACTGCCCGCGCGAGGGGAAATCAATCCCGTAGTGGCACGGCCACTTGTGCGGCGGACAGGAGATGCGCATGTGGACCTCCTTCGCGCCCGCCTCGCGCAGGGTGGCCACGCGCGCTTTGCTGGTGGTGCCGCGCACGATGGAGTCGTCCACCACCACGACGCGTTTGCCGCGCACCAGTTCTTTGATGAGGTTGAGTTTGACGCGCACGGAGAAGTCGCGGATGAGCTGACTCGGCTGGAGGAACGACCGGCCGATATAGTGGTTGCGCACGAACGCCATCTCCAGCGGGATACCGCTCTCCTGGCTGTAGCCCAGCGCGGCCGAATTGCCGCTGTCGGGCACGGGCACGACGATGTCGGCTTTCACCGGATGCTCGCGCGCCAGCAACTGGCCCAGCTTCACGCGCGCGCGGTGGACGACCTGGCCGTGGAGGCTCGAATCGGGCCGGGCGAAATACACGAACTCGAAGATGCACAACGCATGGCGCGAGCCGCTGTCGAAGGGCTTGACGCTGCGCACGCCGTTCTGGTCAATGATGACGATCTCGCCCGGCTCGATGTCGCGCACGAACTCCGCCTGAATCTGATCCAGCGCGCACGATTCACTCGACAACACCCATGCGGCCGCGCCGGGCTTGGAGGGCGGCCACAAGCGTCCGAGGCAGAGCGGCCGGAAACCCAGGGGATCGCGCACGCCGATCAGCTCGGTTTCAGTCATGATGGTCAGCGAGTAAGCCCCCTGCAACCGGCGCAGGGCGGCCACGAGGCTGTTGCCCCGATCGCCGCGCATTCCCCGCGCCAGCAAATGCAGGATGATCTCGCTGTCGGTGGTCGTTTGGAAGATCGCGCCCTCCTCCTCCAGTGACTCCCGCAGTTGGCCGGAGTTGACCAGGTTGCCGTTGTGAGCCAGCGCGACCTGGCCGCGGCCCGTCGCCACGATCAACGGCTGGGCGTTGGATTCGAGCGACGAGCCGGTGGTGGAATAACGCACGTGGCCCATCGCCATCTCGCCTGTGAGCGATTCCAGGAACGGCGACTGAAACACCTGATAGACCAAACCCATGTCCTTATGCCAGATCATCCGCTTCCGCTGCGCGTCGTAGGTGACGATGCCGGCCGATTCCTGGCCGCGATGTTGCAGCGCATACAGACCGTAGTAGGTCAGCAGCGCTGCGTTCGGATGGCCATAGACGCCAAACAAGCCGCACGCCTCGCGCGGACGGCCCTCGTCATCGCCGCCAACGCGGCGCAACGGCTCGTCAGAAAACAATCCACCATGAGGATCGGCGCTCATAGGAAAACGCGGCCATCATAACGAGCCGGCCGGCGAAGTCAAATGCCGCGCCGGAAAATCGCGTTGCCAAGGCTGCCGGCGCCGATTAGAGTGCCCGCGGTCGTTGATTAGGAGGATTTGCCGCTTATGACGATTGCCGTTCGAACAATCGGGCTGGTCACTGTGCTGGATGTCAGCGGTGAGGTGGACATGCACCACTCGCCGAGCCTGTTGGCGAAGCTGCTGGAGTTGATCAGTCAGAAAAAGACGCGAATTCTGCTGAACTTCCAGGGTGTGACCTACATTGACAGTGCGGGACTGGCGTCGCTGATCGGCGCGTTCCAGCAGTTGCGACCCCAAGGTGGGCAGTTGCATCTCGCCAACGTCAGCAAGCAGGTCCATAGCGTGTTCAGTGTGGCCCGTCTCGACAAAGTGTTCACCATTCACGCGACGGAAAGCGCCGCGCTTCAAGCCTTCGGCGTCTAGCGACCACCAACCCCCGTAGCCGGCACGCATTAGCCATTTCCCATTCGCTATCGCCCCTGACCATGCCGCTGATTCTCATCCGGTTCTTCCGACACGTGACCAGTTGGTCGCTGCTGCTGTGCAGCACGATGTATTGGGCGTTCGTGTCGCCGTTCCGCGGCAAGCCGGTGCGGGTCAACGACCTGTTCAGGCAGATGATGCTCATTGGCGTGAGATCGCTGCCGATCGTGTTCCTGGTGATGTTCTTCATGGGCCTGGTGCTGGCGATGCAGTCGGCGGAGACGCTGAAGAAGGTCGGCAGCCTCTCGCTGGTGGGCGGCCTGGTGGCGGCGGCGGTGATGCGCGAGATCGGGCCGATGTTGACGGCGATCATGCTGGCGGGTCGTTCCGGCGCGGCGATTACGGCGGAGTTGGGCACGATGGTGGTGGC
>JAOACV010000438.1 GCA_026417675.1 Verrucomicrobiia bacterium | reverse complement strand
GGATGTCTTTGTCGGTCTTGAGCTTCTTCTGGATGTAGTGTCGCAGCCGGATCTTGTCTTTCATCCAGATCGGGATGGCCTTCAGGAAACCCTTGTAACTGTGCGGCCAGGTGCCGAGCGCGCAGAGCAGAATGCGGTCGAACTTTACGAATGGCTTCTCGTAAAAGACGATGTGATCCACCTGCTCCAGCGTAAGGCCCGCCTGCCGCAGGCAATACTCGACGGCGAGATCGGGGAACTCCGAATCGTGTTTCCGGCGGCTGAACCGCTCCTGTTCGATGGCCGCCACCAATTGCCCGTCGCGCACCAGCGCCGCGGCGGCGTCGTGATAGAAAAAGGAAAGGCCGAGGATATTCATGAAACCGTCAGAACGGCCGATGCGCCTCCTCCAGCGAGTCGGACAGGGGCTTGACATCCTCCCAATACGTCGTGGCCTGCGGATCGAGTTTCAGACGCAGCCGCCTACGACCCGCGATGAGCGCAAACACCGGAATGACCAGGAAATACACGAGCGTCAGGATGAAATTCGTCTGCCAAACGCCGAGCCGGTGCGCGGTCTTTTTCCAGCGCTCCCAGATTTCCCGGAACGGCATAAACAACCGCAGCGCCAGAACCACGACCGCGAGCGCGCCGAAGAAGCAGAGGGGGATCAACCAATACCTCATGCCAACCCTCGCTTCTTCAATTCCAGCGCGGCTTGCTTGAATCTGTCCTTCGCCTGGGTTTGCCGCGACCATTCGGCCAGTTCTCGCATCCCGGCGTCGAAGCCCACGCGAGGCTCGTAGCCGAGCAGCGCGCGCGCCTTGCCGATGTCGGGGAAGCAGTGACGCACATCGCCCTTGCGGAACCTGCCGGTGATCTCCGGCTCGATGTCCGCGCCATAGACGCGCGCGAGCACCCGCGCCACCTCGGCGACCGAAATCGGTTTGCCCGTGCCCACGTTGAACACCTGCCCGTCGGCGCTCGGCTTCTCCATTGCCAGCAGATTGGCCTGCACAATGTCGTGGACGCTGACAAAATCGCGCGTCTGGCCGCCGTCCTCATAGACCACGGGCCGGCGGCCGTTCTTGATGCGGCTCATGAAGATCTCGCAGACGCCCGTGTAAGGATTCGAGAGCGACTGACGTGGCCCATAGACGTTGAAGTAACGCAGGGCGACCGCCGGCAGGCCGTAGGTTCGGCCGAACATCAGGACCATTTCTTCCTGGTCCTTCTTGGTTTGGGCGTAGATGGAGTTGCAGACGAGGGACGCCGTCTCCGGCGTCGGCGCGGGCTTGGCGATGCCGCCGCATTGCGGACAGCGCAGTTCCCACACGCCGCCGGCCACGTCACGCTCGCTGCGCAACGGCGGCCGCACAATGCCGTGCTCGCGGCACTCGCAGAGGCCCTCGCCGTAGCTGGACATCGAGGCCGCGACGATCAGCTTGCGGCAGCGGTGTTTGTTGTTGGCCAGAATGTCGAGAAGGTTCGCCGTGCCAAGCACGTTGACGTCAGTATAACGACGGATTTGATACTGCGACTGGCCGACGCCGACCATCGCGGCTTCGTGGAAGATCACCTCGGCCTTCAGCACGACCTTCTTGAGCGTCGCCAGGTCGGTCACGTCGCCCTTGACGTAGTGTGCGGCCTTGTTGAGGTAGTCGGGCCGTTTGCGCCCGTGCACCTGCGGCTCGAAGTTGTCGAACACCGTTACGTCATGCCCGCGCTGAACCAGCGCGTCCACGAGGAATGATCCGATGAACCCGGCGCCGCCGGTGACCAGAATCTTCTCAGCCATCGTTCTATGCCTTTGCTTCCAGCGCCGCGATCTGCCGCAATCGCCGCAGCAGTGTTTCATGCTCCTTCAACATCATCGCCAACTCGCCCGCGCCGACCCGGCGCAGGCGCTGCACGACGCGGCGTTTCCGCAGTTCGCGCCGCACGAACCGCAAAGCCGATAGCGCGCCGCGGCAGCGCACACGGCTCTCGGCGTCGCCCTTCAGCGCCCACCAAGCGATTTGCGCCTGGCGGTAAAACAGCCGTGGAGCGAACCGCAGCCACAAACTCCACGGCCAGTTTTTCAGCAGCACAAACCATCGGTTGCGTCCGCTGATGAACGCGTTGCGCTCCTTGAACTTGCGGCCTGTTGCAAAGCCGACATGGTAGGCGACCGCCTCCGGAACATAAAGACATTTGTAACCGGCCAGTTGGAGCCGCAGATTGAGGTCCACGTCCTCGTGGAAGGTGTAGAAATCCTCGTCCAGCAACCCCACGCGATCCAACGCCGAGCGCCGGTAGATGACCGTGCAGCCCGACCCGCCGAAGACCCAGCGCAACATCGGCAGGTCCGGCCGGTCGCGCATCCCGCGGGCGATATTGAACGCGTCGCCGTTGGGAAGCATCCCGTCGCCGAGCGAGTAGATGAGCGACTCGTCGTTGTAGTCCAGCGTCTTGCAGGCCGCCGAGCCGATGGTCTCGTCACTGCCCATCGCCCTGACCAGCGTCTCCAGCCAGTCCGGCTCGGCCCGCGCGTCGGTGTTGAAAAGGACAATGAACCCGCCCCGCGCGGCCTTCATGCCTTCATTGCACGCGCCGGTGAAGCCGCGGTCCTCGGTCTGCCGGATCAGCCGCACCTGCGGGAACGTGGCTGCCACATAGTCCGCCGAACCGTCATTCGAGTTTTGGTCCACGAGAATGATCTCGATCGGCTGCAACGTTTGCGCCTGTAACGAGCCAATACATCGCTCGAGCCAGTGTCTGGCATTCAGATTCGGGATGATGACGCTGACGATGGGACTCATGAGTCCTGCGGTAAAGCGGGCGAGCTGGGACCCTTCCAAAGCCCGTCGTCAGTAAGGCACCGCTCGATGCCCGAGCAGGTTCGGTCCCACGTGATGTGCCGGCGCACCCAGTCGCATCCGGCGCGCGCGAGTCGCTGGCGCAGTCCGATGTCTTTCGCCAGCCGCACGATGTTGGCGGCCAGCGCCTCCGGATCGCGCGGCGGCGATACCAGTGCCGTCTTTTCATGAAACGCGAACTCCTCGCTGCCGCCATTATCGGTGGTGGCCACCGCGCACTGGCAGGCCATCGCTTCCACGGGCGGCACGCCGAAGCCTTCGGAGTGGCTCGGCCAGATCAGGATGTCGTGTTCGCGATACAACTGGCCCAGCCGCGCCGGCAGGATCGGACCGAGCGTCCGATGCCGCGTCGTGAACTCTTTGCTCCGCGGCCCGAACAACGACAGCGTCATGCCAGGCGCCTCGCGCGCCGCCAGCTCGAAGGCGCGAATGCCGTCGCCTACGCCCTTGACCGCCGGCGTGTGATACTGCATCAGGCAGCGCGGCGGATTGCGAAACTTGCGCTCCGTCGGCAGCGGCAGGTTCGCATAGTCAATCGCGGGGTTCACCTTC
>JAOACV010000437.1 GCA_026417675.1 Verrucomicrobiia bacterium | reverse complement strand
CGAAGCGCATCGGCGTGGGCGGCCATTCCTTTGGCGCGAACACCGCACAACTCATCGGTGGCGCCAAGGTGCGACTGCCTGGCGGTGAAAAAAGTTTCGCCGACGCCCGCGTGCGGGCCGTCATGCTGCTTTCCGGCCAAGGTCCCGGCGA
Source organism: Verrucomicrobiia bacterium (assembly GCA_026417675.1). Classification (GTDB taxonomy): domain Bacteria; phylum Verrucomicrobiota; class Verrucomicrobiia; order CAIQCK01; family CAIQCK01; genus JAOACV01. The sequence continues at coordinate 3,238 of JAOACV010000437.1, read as the reverse complement.
GATGCTCACGGAAGAATCGTGGGAGAACTTTACCCGGCCGCTGTTCGTGATGACCGGCTCGAAAGACGGCCCCACGCGAACCGGCCAGCCTGCCGAGTGGCGCAAGAAACCGTATGAACTCAGCCCGCCCGGCGACAAATACCTCGTCTGGGTCGAGGGGCTTGACCACGGTTACGGCGGCATCACCGGCGTCCGCTTCAACCCGAAAAACCAGGACAACGCCGACCACGTCCGCTGGACGAAGATGGCGACGCTCGCGTTCTGGGACGCCTCTCTGAAACAAAACAAGGAGGCCCGCGCGTATCTGGAGTCGGGCAAACTGTCCGCAATCAGCTCAGGCAAGCTACAGGTTCAGCGCAAGTGATCGGACGCACATGAAACGGCGGCGCGCCTGCGTGGGCGGCCTGGAGCGTGGCGATCCCGTAGCGGTCAGGGCTTTGGCTTCTTCGCTGCGTTCGCGGGCTTGCTGCCTTTGGCCGGCGTGGGTTTGGGCGCGAGGGCGTCGAACTTCTTTTTGAGCGCCTCCAGCTCCTTGCGAAGTTCGCGCTGGCTGTCCTGCAGGCGGGTGACTTCGCCGTGCAGGTCGCGGAGGTGCTCGTCGGGTTTGCGGGCGGCGTTGATCGCGGCGAGGGCTTTGTCGGCAGCCTGGCGTTCGAGACCGTCCTTCGGCATCGTCGTGAACGTGTCGAGTGCCGCGATGGCCTTGGGGTCTTCCAGTGTGCCGAGCGCGGCGATGGCGCCGAGTTTCACGCGCTGCCTGGGATGGTTGAGATAGCGGGCGATGAACTCGCGCACATCGTCCTTCTTCTGTTCGTGGCGCGCGAGGAAAGCCAGCGCGTCCAACCCGGCGACCAGCGTCGGCGTCTTGAACTCGTTCTCCCGCCGCGCCAGACATTCGCGCAGTGGGCTGATGCAGGCCGACTCGCCCCGCGTGCGGATGGCGGCGATGGCGGCCTCGGCCAGGCGGTCGCGGTAGGAAGTCGAGTTGAGGAATCCAATGAGCAGGTCGCGGAGTTCCGGCTTTGCATACGCGCCGAGGGCGCGGATGGCGGTGGCTTGGATGGCGGGGTTTTTGTCGGTGGTCGCGATGCGGCGCAGAGCGTCGCAGGCCGACGGGTGATAGAAGTTGCCGATGTTCTTGACGACGGCGTCGCGGGCGCGGGCGTCGGGCTGTTCGGCGGACGCGAGCAACGCCTCAAGCGCCTCATCGGTGTGAATGGAATTGAGGGCCTCGGCGGCCTTTATGCGCACGCCGTAGAACGGGTCGCTGTTCAACGCCAGCTTGAGCTTCGCGACCGTCTCGCGGTCCTTCTTGCCGGCGAGTTGTTCGCAGGCCAGCAGCCGGCCGATCATGTCGGAGTGATCGGCTAACTGCGCGTAAAGCATCGCCTGGGGCAGCTTGAACTCGATCTTCGCCAGCAACGTGTAGTCGGGATCGAGCCGCACGATCTCCGGCGCGGCGGGCAGCGGGAAATAGAAGTCGTGGTCCCTCTCCATCACGCTCACCTGACGGTCGGTCGTGGCGGACTTGGACTTGAACCGGATTGTCAGCGGGAAGGTGAACACGCTCGCGGCTTCCGGTTTCTTCTGCACCTGCCGGATCGACACCTTCGCGAGCTTGGTTTTCTCGTCCCAACTGTAGGCTGCCTCGATCTCCGGGAAGAGCGCGCTGCACACCCACTGGTCGAAAAAGCGGTCGTAGGATCGTCCGGACAACTCCTCGACCACAGCGTTGAGGTCCTCCGTGACGACAATCCCAAAAGCGTGCCGCTCCAGATAGCTCTTGATGCAGCGCCGGAACAACTCGCCGCCGAGCTGGCTGCGCAGCATATGTAGCACCCAGCCGCCTTTTTGATAGGCAAGATGGCTGAACTGCTCCTGGGGATTGTCGAACTTGCGTGTGACGATGGAACGGACATCGCCGGCCGCGCCGAGGATCCGGCGCGCGTCGTTGTAGAGACCATAAAGCAACGCGTCGCGGCCGTGTTTGTGGCCGGCGTAGAGCCACTGGTAGTAGGTCGCGAAACCCTCGTTGAGCCAGAGGTGGCTCCAGTCCTTGCACGTCACTAAATTACCGAACCACTGGTGGACTAGTTCATGTGCGACCAGCACCTCGCTGGAGTCAATCGGCTCCGTCTCGGCCCGATGCAGCGTGCGGTCGGTGAGCGTGGTGATGCTGGTGTTTTCCATGCCGCCGAAATGAAAATCGGCAACACAAACCTGGGTGTATTTGGCCCACGGATACGGCACGCCGATCTCCTTCTCGAAGAACGCCATCATCTCCTTCGTGCCGCGAAACGAGTTGGCCGCCTCGCCGATGTCCGACGGCGCCGTGTAGAACTCCAGCGGGATGTCGCGGTATTTGTCTTCGATCTTCTTGAAATAGCCGGCCAGCAGCGAGACCAGATAGTTCACATGTGGCTTGTCCTGCAACCACCGAACGGCAACGAGGCCGGTCGCGGGGTCTTTCTCGGATGACATGAGCCGGCCGTTGGACAGCACGGTCATGCCTTCCGGCACGCGGCAGGTGATCTCGGAGGTGAATTTTTCGTTGGGGAAATCGTGGCACGGATACCAGTGCCGCGCCTCGATGGATTCGCCCTGCGTGAACAGGTGCGTATCGCCCGCCGGATAGCCCATCTCTGGCGTGCGGAAATAAAGCCCCTTCACCGGCTCGGCGGCATACCGAATCGTCACTTTCGTTTCCGCGTCCGGTGCGATGGGTTTCTCGAACGTGACGATGACCTCTTTTTCCGTCGCCTGCCATGCCGCGATCCTGGCGGTGGCGGTGATCTCGCGCACTGTCAGGTCCACCGCGTCTAAACGCAGTTCCTCCAGCGGCTTCGCGATCGGCTTGAACGTGATCGTCGCCTGACCGGCCACCGTGCGCTTCTTGAAGTCGGGCGTCACATCGAGCGCCAGATGCAGGATGTCCACCTTTCGGTCCGGCGCGTATTGCGGGGCGCCCACCGCATCCGGCGGGGCGGCGGTCCACGCGCAGGCATGGCTGCAATACAGCCGCTCTTGTTCGCCGAGCGAGTCGCCGAGCGGGGACAGCGGCGCGGCAGCCAGCGCCGTGATCGAGAGAGCCAGAAATGGAATGCGTCTGGATTTCATTTTCGTTTCCGTCCTTGCAAGGCCGTGAAGTCTAGCAGAGTCCCCGCCGGCTTGCTATGCTTCGCGATGATGAAAACACCCCGGTGCCGCTTCATTCTGACGGTTTTGACTTCTCTTGCTG
>JAOACV010000436.1 GCA_026417675.1 Verrucomicrobiia bacterium | reverse complement strand
CTCCACATCTTGGTTGGCCTTTTCGCCCTCGGCCTCGACGCTCACCGAGTAGTCGCCCACCAACGCCTGTTCGGAGGGCGTGATGCTGATCTCGGTCTGCCGGATCGCGCCCGGCTCGATGTTTTCCAGCTTCTCCGGCTTGAATTCCACCTTCCAGTTTTCCGGTTTGAGCGCTGTGAACTTCACTTCGCGCTGGGCGGCAGAACCCTTGTTCTGCACGAGCAACGTGACGGTGGCTTTCTGACCGCGTTCGGTCACCAAGGACAACAAGCCGCTGGGCGTGCCGATCTTCAAGCCGTAGGTGCCCGTGAGCACCACTTTCAGTTCCTTCTCGGCTTTGGTTTTGGGCGGGGATCCCTCCACCTTGAAATCGTATTCGCCCGCCTGCGCGTTATGAGGCGGCGTGACCTCCATCTCGACGGTCTTGCTTGACCCCGCGCTGATCTGCAACGAGCTGATCTGCTTCGATTCATAGGCCGGCTTGAACGAAGTCTCCCACCCCGGCGGCGCCGTGGCGCGGAAGCCGAACACCGCGTCCTGGCCCGTGTCGTTCTTTACATCCAGCGAGAACTGGAACTTGTCGCCCGACGGCCCGCGCAGCGTGGGATACGACGTGTCAATGCTCACGCGTTCGGCGGCCTTCTCCGCGGAAACGACGGTCACCGTGATGGCGGAGGTTTGGGTGAGCGCGTTGTCGGCTGTCCGCGCCTTGATGGCGAAGCGGTAGGTGCCGGGCGGCAGTTTCTTGACATCCTTGTCGGAGGGCTTGCCTGACAACGTCAGCGTCTGGTCCTCCTTGGAAGCGACGAACACGCCGCTGACCACCGTGCCGTAACGTTTGACCTCCACCGTCCAGTCCTTCGGCTTCTCGGTGACTTCTACCAGCACCGTCTCGTCGTTGCGCCCGCGATTCTTGATCAGCAGGTCCACGCTAAAAGTGTCGTCCGGCCCCAGCGTAACGCCCGGATATTGCAGCGCGGCCGTGATGCGGCGTTCGGGCAGATCGGCGGCGGACTCCTTTTCGGCCGCAGTCACAGTCCAAAGGCCGGTGCCACCGGCCATGATCAAACCGACGAGAATGAGTAAACGTTGTTGCATACGCATGGTCATCTCCGTGTTTCCTTGCGCGTGGGAGCCGACTTAAACAGCCCCGCGCGCGCTCTTCATTCCGCACAAGGTTGTCGAATCGGCGGTAATTTTTTCAAAGCTCCCCGTTTTGTCAAGAGGGCCACATGTGCACTTTCACGCATGGATAGGATTTCGCTTAAAGATCATGCGCAGAGAATGGGGGGGCTGCGTTGCGCCTTCCAGGAGAACGCTAAGAGATCGCTTGCTTACTTCCGAGGATCTACTGTCGCCTGCAACCGATGTTTGAGCCGGCTGTAGCGGGCGGCGGTCTTGTTGTTGCGCACGGCGATGGCCAGCGCCTTCTTGGAGCCGACCAGCACGACGAGTTTGCGGGCGCGTGTGATGGCAGTGTAGAGGAGGTTGCGCTGGAGCATCATGTAGTGCTGCGTCAGCAACGGCACGACCACGGCGGGGTATTCGCAACCCTGGCTCTTATGGATGCTGATGGCGTAGGCGGGCAACAGTTCGTCCAGATCCGTGAAATCGTAGGACACGGGCCGATCGTCCATCGTCACCATCATCGTCTGGTCGTCCGCGTTGATCTCCCTGACACGCCCGAGGTCGCCGTTGAACACGTCTTTGTCGTAATTGTTCTTGATCTGCATCACCTTGTCGCGGACGCGATAGACGCGCCCGTAGCGCTCGACCTGTTCGTTGCGCGTCTGGTCGAAGAACTTCGCGCGGACGGGGTTGAGCGCGTCCTGCAGCTTGCGATTGAGGCTCTCCACGCCGCAAACGCCACGGTGCATCGGCGCGAGCACCTGGATGTCCTCCACGGGATCGAAGCCGAACCGCTTCGGGATGCGCTCGCGCACCAAGGCGATGATGGTCTCGACGACCTTCGACGGGTCGTCCTGCTCGATGAAGTAGAAGTCGCGAAGCGGCCCGCCGCCCTCATCGCCTGCGGTGGAGAAAGCCAAATCGGGCATCCGGCCGGAGTTGACAAGGTGCGCGTTGAGGACGATGTAGCTGGCCTTGTCCTGACGGTAGATTTCCGTCAGACGCACGGTTTTGCCGATGCCGCTCTCAATGATGTCGCGCAGCACGTTGCCGGGGCCAACGGAAGGCAGTTGGTCCACGTCGCCGATCATGACCAGCGATGCGGAAGGCGGCACGGCTTTCATCAAGTGGTGGGCCAACGGCAGGTCGAGCNTGGGCCTCGTCCACGATGAGCAGGTCGCAGTTGAGCGGGCGGCGTTCGTTGTGGACGAACTCGTGGTTTGGCGCGTCGTATTTCAACAGCCGGTGGATCGTCTGCGCCGGGGAACCGGTGCTCTCACTGAGCCGTTTGGCGGCACGGCCCGTCGGTGACGCGAGCAGGACACGGCATTTGTTTTCACGCAGAATCTGCACCACGGCGCGCGTGATGGTGGTCTTGCCGACACCGGGACCGCCGGTGATGACGGTGAGTTTCGAGGTCAGCGCGGTCTTGATCGCCTCGCGCTGGGCCGGCGCGAGTGTGATGCGGTGCTGTTGCTCGAACCATTCCAGCGCGAGGTCGAGCTTGATCGGCGGCAGCGTCAGTGCCGTCTGCGTGAGTTCCCTCAGGCGCGCCGCGACCTGGTCCTCGGCGTGGCGCATCCGCCGCAAAAAGACGAGGTCGTCCTCAATGACAACCTCCTGCTCGATGACCAGTTCGTGCAACTCGGTGTGGATGCGATCCGGCGTCAAGCGCAGCAAGTCCGCCGTCTGGGCGCAAAGCTGGTCGGTTGGGCAGCAGGTGTTGCCCTCGTCGGCCAGTTCCTCCAGCATGTGCAACACGGCCACGCGGATGCGGCGGGGCGAGTCGGCCGGCACGCCCATGTTGGCCGCGATGGCATCGGCGGTCTTGAAGCCGATGCCGTAGATGTCGCGCGCAAGCTGGTAGGGGTTGGCCTTGACGACGGCGATAGCATCGTCGCCGTATTGTTTGTAAATCTTCGCCGCCTGCGAGCTGCTGATGCCGTAGCTTTGCAGGAAAATCATGATGTCGCGGATGGCCTTCTGCTCGATCCACGCGCGTTTGATGCGTCGCGCGCGCTCTTCGCCGATGCCGGGAACTTCCTTCAGGCGCGCCGAATACTGGTCAATGATCTCCAGTGTTTTGTCGCCGAAATGCTCCACGATCCGCTCGGCGAACTTCCTGCCGATGCCCTTGATGAGGCCGCTGCCGAGATACTTCTTGATGCCGGCGGCGGTGGCGGGTAGCACGCTCTCGAACTTCGTCACATGAAATTGATGGCCGAATTGCTTGTGATGAACCCAGTGGCCAGTGGCCTTCACCAC
>JAOACV010000435.1 GCA_026417675.1 Verrucomicrobiia bacterium | reverse complement strand
CGAAGTAAGCGTAACCATTTGCTGTGTCGGCCACCGCGCCCTGCACAGTTGTCTCGCCGGAATCTAACTGCGTCGAGCCAATATACGTCGGCGCGTTGGTGCCGGAACCCAGTGCGATCTTGATGATTCGATTCGTGCCGATCGAACCGAAGTAACCGTAGCCGTTCGCCACATCGAGCACGCCGCAGTTGAGATTGAACTCGTTAGGTCCGCACTGGCACGCGCCGACCTCGACAGGCAGGGGACCGCGCAGATCCACCTTGATAATCCAGCCGGGGTTGATGTTGGTGCCGCCCGCGGTGGAAAAGTAACCAAAACCGTTGACTGGATCAATGAGACCATTGTAGAGACGACCATAGAGATTCTTGCTGAGCGTGAGCTTGCCGATGCGACGCATGCCATTGCTCGGATACGATGCGCTTCCGGGCACAACGATGCCGGCCGTCGCGGCGATTGCCATGGTGTAGGGCAGGCTTGCGCTCACGCCAGCAGCATCGGTGGCTTGGACGGTAAAATTGAATACGCCGGCTTTTGTCGGAATGCCACTGAGCAAACCCCCGCTACTCAAGCTCAAACCATCAGGCAGTGCGCCGGTCGTCACGCTCCACCTATAAGGCCCCGTGCCGCCGCTTACCACCAGCGTCTGTGAATACAGCACGCCCACCGCGCCACCCGACGGCGGCGGGGAAGAAACCAAAGACATAGCTTGCGGAATGGCAACTTGGAGACTGGTGGTCGCACTGACGCCAGTCACGTCAGCAACTTGTGCGGCAAAGCTGGACGCGCCCGGCGTGGGTGGCGTTCCTACATCATCGCCGAGAGTGGCGGAAAGCGAACTGGAAGAGTGTGGCGTGCTGGACTCTTGGCGCGCGGGCGTGTTGGAGGTGAAGCCGGCGAGGTTGGGCGCTCCGCTCACCGCATGCGACAAGTTGGTCTTCACCGCCAGCCAATCCAGCCCTGTGATCGTGCCGCTCACATTCACGTCCGCCAAAAAATTCGCCCATGTCACCGCCCGGCTCAGGTTGGTCTTCACGATCAGCCAATCCATGCCGCTGACCGCCCCGCTCAGTCCCCGCAACGCGCGCGAGGCCGTGCGGTCCACTGCGGTCTGGTTAATGCCCGTGTCGTCAGCCCACCAATCACCCGTGCCGCGCCACGGCGTCGAGTTGATGTCGCGCACCCAGGTCATGCGACCGGGGAAAATGCCTTTGGCGGTGCCGATCGGCGCGTTCGGCGGGTCGCTCGGCACCCAAGCCAGGATCAGTCCCACAAATCCGCTCACGACCCAAGTGGCCGGCCCCCACAGGCACGCCACGCAGGCTGTCCACAGTGCCGCCCTCAGCCTCAGCGAACGCTGTTGGTTCCGAAACCACGCCAGCAATCCCGCCTTGACGCCGAGCAGCCAGACCACGAACGCTGACGCCAACGGGAAAGCCGCCTGCTGGCAGGGATAGGTCGCGCGGACCGGCTTGGGGATCACGCGGATGAGGAACCACGCCAGCGCCGCCGCGCTCATCAACGGGAAGACAAGCCCTGTCCAGCCCGTCCATAGGTGCCTGTCCTGGTCCCGGCGACAGCCGCACACCAAGCTATGCCACAGTTGGCCCAGTGGCTTCATACACCTAGCGAAGAGTGTGGTCCCCAAACCTTGGCGTCGCAAGCCGAAATTCGTTGCGCTCACGCCGGTTTGCGCGGCCAGGTCTCGTCGGCTTTGATGAAAAGCACCTCGACGTGTTCGAGCAGACGGATGAGGAAGATGTCGTGGTCGCGCTCGTGAGTGGTGAGCTTGTGCAGGGGGCGGTTCATGTCCTCTTCGGTCACGTCCCAGCGGCTTCCCAGAACCAGTCGCGCCTGATTGATGGCGCTCAGCCACGCGGCGGCGTGGTTCTCAGGGAAAAAGACGCGGCAACAATCGCGCTGGTCGGGATCGTCTTCCATGCGCGCCAAGTCCTCGGCCATGGTCTCGTAGTTGGACCGCCACAGCGCCTCCAGTTCCGGCGCGACCAGCTCGCGCCAATCGCGGTTGGCCGCTTCGTTGGTGGTGGGATTGGGCAGAAGCCGTTCGCGCACCGAGGGCGGCTGGGGTTCGGCGAGCAGCGCCGGCACGCTGGTCAGGATGTGTTCCCAGCCCTCATCAATCCCGGAGAGGCAATACTGGCCGTCGGGCAGGCGTTGGAGTCGAAGCTCTGTCACGGTTCCGCCTGCTCCAAGATGGCCCAGAGATGATATTGCTGGAGCACGCGCACATAGTGCTCCGCCGGCTCCCGACCGCCGGTCCAGACGACGGCCCGGCCGCGCGTATGCACCTCCATCATCAGCAACTCCGCCTTCTGCCGCGGATAACCGAACACCTTCTGGAAAACCATCGTTACGTAAATCGTCAGGTTGATCGGGTCGTTCTGCACCACCACGTTCCAAGGTTTGGCGAGGTCTCCCTTCGTCTTCTCCGTCACCGTCTCGATGACGCCCGGCTCAACGACCGTCGCGGCGGCGCACACGCGGAGGCATCCCGGACAGGATATATGAATCTCAGTTCCCATCAGCCGCTACAGTAGCAAGCGGCCATCGCGTTGTCCATCAACCAGAAACTTGGCGCTCACCGCCACTGCGGCTTGCTGCCAGAAAAAGCGACGCCATCAGCCCGACCGTCAGCAGACCGGCGCCAAGGGCAAACGAGTAGGTAGACGCCTCCGGGCCGCAGTGGTCCTTCAGCCACGCATAAACCGACCCCAGCGAAAGCTGGAGCACAGTCCCCATGACGGCGATCAGTCAGCGGTGGCCGGCGTCGCACGCCGCGGGAGCGGGACGGCAATCAGAATCCACTCCCTACTGAATAGCCGCCCGATGACGGCAACGGAAGCGTCATCGTCACAGGTTGCTCTCGACAAACTTCCAGTTCACCAAATCCCAGAACGATTCGACGTATTTGGCGCGGTTGTTGCGGTAGTCAATGTAGTAAGCGTGCTCCCACACGTCGCAGGTCAGCAGCGGCTTCTTGCCGGCAGTCAGCGGCGTGCCAGCGTTGCTGGTCTGCTCAATGGCGAGCGTGCCGTCGGGGTTCTTGACCAGCCAGGCCCAACCGGAGCCAAAGAGGGTGACGGCGGCATTAGTGAATTTCTCCTTGAACAGCGCGAACGATCCGAAGTTCTCGGTGATGGCCGCGGCGATCGCGCCGGAGGGGTCACCGCCAGCATTGGGTGCGAGGCAATTCCAGTAGAAGGTGTGGTTCCAGACTTGGGCGGCGTTGTTGAAGAGAGGGCCGCTGGCTTTGGCGATGATCAGGTCTTCCTGGGCTTTCGCCAGCCGCTGCTGCTGGCGCTCGTAAGCTTCGCGCTCGGCGGCCAGCACGCGCTCGTAGCCCTCGCTGCTGATCTCGATGACCTGGCGCTGTCT
>JAOACV010000434.1 GCA_026417675.1 Verrucomicrobiia bacterium | reverse complement strand
ACCCCAGAGTCGCCTTCTTTGATCATCGTGCTGCAGCCTGGGACCAGCAGATGGGCGGCAACACCGCCCAAGTGTTGCGCCGGTTGGACGCGTTGCGCGACCGGTTGGGGCTTCGGCCCGGTGTGAACGTGCTCGAGATCGGCTGCGGCACAGGGTTGATCACGGGATGGCTCGTCGAGTCGGTCCGGCCGGGACGCGTCGTGGCGGCGGACTTTTCCCCCGCGATGCTCGCGCAGGCGCGCGCGAAGCACATTGACGCCGACTTCCGCCAGATGGACATCTGCAGCGACCTGCCGGAGACGGACGCGTTTGACCTCGTCTGGTGTTTCCAGTGTTTTCCGCACTTCCGTAATCATCCGGCGGCTCTTCGTAACATCGCCCACGGACTCAAGCCGGAGGGGCGGCTGGTCGTGCTGCATTTGCAAGGCAGCCGGCAGATGAACGAGTTCCATCGGCAAGTGGGCGGGGCGGTTCATGCCGACCTGCTGCCGCCGGCGGACCGGTGGCCGCGCCTGCTGTCGCTGGGCGGTCTGCAGCTCGCCGGATTGGAGGACCGCGACGATTTGTTCCTGCTCGAAGCCCGAAAGCTCGCTCTATGAGCGATCCTCACACGCGAACCGTCCGCGCGCCCGACTGGCGGGAGTTGTCGGCGCGCTACGACGGGATGGTGCCGCGCATCCTGCCCGCTGCGGATTTGTTTTTCCGGTGTTGCAGTGATTGCGTTCCGCGGGGGCGGGTCGAGGTGCTGGAGTTGGGCAGCGGCACCGGCTACGCCACCGAGCGTTTGTTGCGGCGCAACCCCCGCGCGCGTGTGACTTGTCTGGATCGTTCGGCGGACATGTTGGCGATTGCCGCCGCCAAGCCCGCGCTGAAGCGCGTTGAGCTTGTGCAAGGGGACATCCGCGACGGCTTGCCAACGCGGCGTTTTGATGTGGTCTTCACAACGCTGTGCCTGCATCACCTCGCGAACCGCGAACGGCAGGCGGCGGTTGGCCGGGTGTTTCGCGTATTGCGTCGCGGCAGCTGTTTCATCAACGGCGATGTGTTTCGGCCCGGCGCCGCATGGGAGGAACGCCTCCTGCGCGAGCGTTGGTTTCGGTTCATGCGCGCCCAGGGCATGGCGCCGTCGGAAGCGCGAGCGATGCTCGCCAAACGGCGCGCCAACCAGTCCTGCCTTGACACGATGCGCGGTTGGCGGGGCAAACTCCAACGAGCGGGATTCGCCCGCATCTTCAACCCGTTGACGATCGAATTTTATGCCGTCTTTGTCGCTTACAAGTAAACCCGCCGCCTGCCCCCAACATCACTACCGGGCCAGCGTTTCGCCTCCGGCGCGGGCGGCCGTGGTGTTCGCCCTGGTCCTCGCGTTGCTCGCCGGTTGCTCGCAGCTGGCCGACTCGCCGGCGCTGAAGCTGGGTGCGGCCACGTCCTATCTCGAATGCGCCGCGCGAGACGTGTTGGGCGATCGCGTGGAGTTCATCCGTCTCGCCGAGCCGGGCATGTGTCCGGGCCACTTCGACCTGCGTCCCAGCCAGATCGCCGACCTGCGCCAATGCCGGGCGCTGCTGCGTTTTGATTTCCAGAAGTCACTGGACGCCAAACTCACTGACATCATCGCGCAAGGTTTGAAAGTGGTGGATGTGACGGTAGGCGGCGGCATGTGCGAGGCGGCGAGCTATCTGCGCGCGTGCCGCCAACTGGCGGATGCGTTCATCGCGGCGGGATTGATCCCGCGCGACCGCGCCGAAGCCCGGTGCGAGAAGATTGCCGCGCGCGTCAACGGCTGTCTCGCAAAGCTGCAAGCCGATGTTGATCGCGCCGGACTGAAGAATCTGCCGGTGGTCGCCAGCGGCCATCAGAAAGCCTTTTGCGAAACCTTGGGCCTCCGCGTGGTCGGCAGTTTCCGCGCCTCTGATGTGGCGCGGATCAGCGAGATTGACGATGTCATCCAGTCGGCGCGCAAGGCTGGCGTGAAATATATCATCGCCAATCTGCCCGAAGGCCGACGGCTGGCCGACGCGCTCGGCGAGAGGTTGGGCGCGAAGGTGGTTGAGTTTGGCAACTTTCCGGACGCGCGCGAGGGCGAGGCCGCGTTTGACAAGCTGATCGCGGCCAACGTGCGCGCCCTTTTGGATGCCGCGCGATGACTGCCGACGGCCTTGCCATTCACGTCGAGCACCTGACCGTTTCCGCCGGGCGGCGGCGCATTCTCGATGTGGAACGATTGGCCGTGCATCCGGGCGAGCTGCTCGGCCTGCTCGGCCCCAACGGGGCGGGCAAGAGCACGCTGCTCCGCAGTCTGCTCGGCCTCCAGCGCCATGCGGCGGGTGCCGTGACCGTGCTGGGCGAGCGCGTGGACACGCTCACGACGTTTGCGCTGGCGCGCCTGCGCCAGTCCATCGGTTACGTGCCGCAACTGTTGCCGACGCACAGCGAACTGCCCCTGACCGTCCGCGAGACGGTCGCCATCGGCCGCACGGGACGCGCGGGATTGTTTCGACCGTTGCGGCGGGACGATTGGCGCGTCGTGGACGAATGGCTGGAACGTCTCGGCCTGGCCGACGCGGCGCGGCAGGGTTACGCCGAGCTGTCCGGCGGCCAGCAGCGCAAGGCGCTCATCGCCCGCGCCATGTCGCAGGAGCCGCGAATGCTCCTGCTCGACGAGCCGACGGCCAACCTCGACCTCGGTTCCCGCGAGCGCATGGTCGAGTGCATCCAGCAACTTCACGAGCAGACGCGCGTCACCATCGTGCTGGTCTGCCACGAACTGGAAGTGCTGCCGCCCGCCTGCCGACGCGTGGTGCTGCTCAAGGACGGTTGCGCCGCCGCCGAGGGATCGCCGGAGGAAGTGTTCACCGACTCGCGCATCGCGGCGTTGTATGGAGAAGGTCTGGCCGTTGTTCATCGCGGCGGACGCCACGCCGTCACCCCCGCCGGAGGGCCGGAGTGATGGACCTCGCGTTCTGGATGCCGGTGATGGTGGCTGGCCTGGTCGGCGGCGCGTCTAGCGGACTGCTCGGCGTCTATATCGTGGGGATGCGCATCCCTTTTCTCGGCGTTTGTGTTTCCCACGCCGCGCTGGCGGGCGCGGTGTTTGGCGAACTGGCCGGCCTCGACGGGCCGATGCTTTTGGTGCCGGCGCTGGCCGGAGCCGTCATCACGGCGCTGGCGCTTGGCCTGACCGAACCGCATCGCGTCGGGATGGACTCCAACGTCGTGATGGGCATTTTGTTCTCCGCCACGATGGGGCTGGCGTTTCTTGGCATCGGCCTGTTTGGCATCCTCGGCAAGAGCGACAACAACGTGCGCAACCTGCTCTGGGGCAGCCTGGTGTTTTGCCGCTGGAGCGACGTGCGCTGGGTGGTGCTCACCGCCGGCGCGCTGCTCGCCTTCATTC
>JAOACV010000433.1 GCA_026417675.1 Verrucomicrobiia bacterium | reverse complement strand
CGGCTATGTCCTTGACCGGCTGTTCTACGTTGTAATTGACCAGATGCACCAGCACCTCCGGCACCATGCGTCGTTCGGCCGCCTCGACGGCGACCGCCGGCGGCGCCGTGATAGTCAACCGCCGTCGGCGCTGGAGCCGCTCGCGCGCCCGTTGTGGATCGCCGCGCAACGTGGCGGCGTCCACCAACTCGCCCCCGCGCAGCCGGTAGCCCTCCAGCGCCTTGCGCTGTTTGTCGTCCAGCGCCGCGGCGCCGGGCGTTACGATCGCCCGAAACGCGTCGAGGTCGTCCCACAGGCCGTCGAACAACAGCGCAAACGGCGTCTGCGATTCAATCAACGCCTGCTCCGCGTCGTAGATCGCGCGCCGCTCTTGCTCCGTGCCATGGGCGAAAGCCTTGTAGGTCCGCACCACCGCCACGTCTGTCGCCAGCGTTGTGCCGATGTAGAACTGCGGGTGCGCGCGGTAGAAATCCACATACGGCTTCAGGAACGGGCTGGGCGGGCCGGCGCGGCCGACGCAGGAAATGATCTCGCCATTCTCGAACCATGCGATGCAGCCCAGACACCGCTTGTTGAAGGCCATGTTCTCCGCCACGTCCAGCGGCGTCTCGCTGAACAACAGCGTCGAGTTGCCGAACGCCTGGCCCGCCTTGAGCGACCGGATGCGGGTCACGGGGCGGCCGTCCTTCCATCCGGCGCTGTGGCGCTCGCCCCAGAAAGCGCTGCCCAGCGGCAGCAGTTTGGCATGGTCCACGCCGCGCAGCATGGGGTTGTCCGCGCCGAGGCCGCCCGTGTTGCCGGCCATGACGCACTGGGAGCTGGTGCTGGTCACGCAACGCGACATGGCGCGGTAGTAGCGGGTCAACGCCTCGCAGCGATAGTCAATCCACGCGCGGTCCACTTCATTGGTCAGGTTGACCATCACCGGCGGCTTGACCCGGTAGTAGTTCGGCACCTTCCGATCCGCCAGCGAATCCTGAAACTCTCTCGTGGACAGCGGGTCCCAGCCCGCCCCGCCCACGTCCAACCCGTCAAAATAAACCATGTCCGCGCGCATCTCCTGAATCGCGCTGCGCACGATCGGCTCCAAATGCTCGATGTAACCGGGGTGATGATGCACCACGGCGCGGCGGAAAGGCTCGTTCGGATTGACCAGCACCGGCTCGCCGTCCGGCCCGATCGCCTGCCACTTGGCCGCCGCGGGCGTCTCCCGGAACAGCGTCTCCCAGCCCAGCGACCCGCCGATGTAGGCGCCGACGCGCATCCGGTTCTGGCGCGCCCGCTCGGCGAACTGCTGGGCCTCGATCATCCCCGCTTGCTCCCGCATCCGGCCAAACCCCTCGTAAAAATGCGTCAACACCACGTTCACGCCGAGCCGCTTCAAGGCGTCGAGCACCGCCTGGCTGTGCTCGCGCCGCAGACCTTCGTATTGAAGGATCGGCAGCGTGAAATCCATCCGCCCGAGCGCCCGCGCGCGGCTGGCCGGCGACCGCCAGCTCGCCGCCATGACAATGCCCTCGTCGTCCATCCACATCGGACGCGCGACCGGCGGGGCTGCCGGCGCCGCGGCCTTGGCGGCCTCCGCGGCTAGCGCAGCCACGAACCATACGGTGATAATGGCCAACTTTTTCCTCATGGTCTGAAAACTTCGCGGCTCATGCGGCCCGCACGCTACACGATTGGACCGACAGTTGCAACGGGCGCGCGGCGCGCGGCCGGGGAGAAGTTTGTCATTTCTTTTCCGACGCGGGTTGTGGTAAATGGCGGTCATGAAGAATCCATTGCCACTCATCACCACCACGGTGCTAGTCCTCCTCGCGCCGGGTCTCGCCGCCGACCGGGTCGTCTATGAAGGCAAGGCCGGCCCCGGCAAGGGCAAACACATCGTCTTTCTCGCGGGCGACGAAGAGTATCGCTCCGAGGAGGCGCTGCCGATGCTCGCGCGCATCCTCGCCGTGCGCCACGGCTTCAAGTGCACCGTCCTTTTCTCCATCAATCCTAAGGACGGCACGATTGACCCCTGCACGCTCGACAACCAGCCGGGGCTGGAAACCCTCCGCACCGCCGACGCCTGCGTCATGAGCCTGCGGTTTCGCGACTGGCCCGACGAGCAGATGAAACACTTCGCGGATTACTATCTCTCCGGCAAACCGTTCATCGCCCTGCGCACCAGCACGCACGCGTTCAACATCAAGCGCGCCGACAGCCCTTACGCCAAATACTCGTGGAAGTGCAAGGAGCCGTGGAACGGCGGCTTCGGCCGGCACGTGCTTGGCGAGACCTGGGTGGCCCATCACGGCTGTCATGGCAAGGAGGCCACGCTTGGCGTCGTCGAACCGTCCGCCAAGAACCATCCCATCCTGCGCGGCGTCGGCCAGGTGTTCGGCCCGACCGACGTTTATACGGCCAACCCGCCCGCCGATTGCACCATCCTGATGCGCGGCCAGGTGCTGGCCGGCATGAGGCCCGAAGACCCGCCCGTCGTCGGCAAACAGAAGCCGACGGACAAGTATGAGAAGAACAATCCCATGCAGCCGATTCTCTGGACCCGCGAGCACAAGAACGAGGCCGGCAAGACCAACAAGATTTGCTGCACAACCATGGGCGCCGCCGTGGACCTCGAAAGCGAGGGACTGCGCCGCGTGTTGGTCAACGCTTGTTACTGGGCGCTCGGCCTCGAAGACAAGATTCCCGAAAAGAGCAACGTGGACTACGTCGGCGAATACAAACCAACCTACTTCGGCTTCAAGAAGTTCAAGCCCGGCGTCAAACCCGAGGACTTGGAACTGAAATAACCGTGCCAGGCCGTTCCATTTCGACCCGCCGCTTCTCATCCGGCGCCAGCCGCGAGGCGACCAGCGAAGCGCCAGCGGGAAACCCCGCCCACGTCAGGGGCCGCAAGAAACACTGCGAGGAATGCACGCATTACCGCCACTGCCCGCGGATGCGCGGCGAAAACATCTGCCACGGTCTCCTGCCTGAAAACACTTTCGCCTAGGCCGTGAATGCTGCCGTTTCAAGTCTGTCGGCGCGCTCACGACCTTGCCGCCCTCGCGGCCCATCGCCTGTCGCGGTGGTTTGAGCACGGCATGCCGGTGAAGCAGGTGTCAAAGGACGGCGAATTCGCGAGGCAGGGAGATCGGTGGGTCGCGACAAACGCAGCCGAGGCGGGTAGCCGAAAAAGAAGACGCGACCGCTGACGCGGACTTGCGCGGCGCCGCCGGCCGTGGTTGAGTGCCCAGTGATGGACGTCAAAATGTGGCCACTTTGCGGGTTGCTGATAATGCCATGGCTGGCGTGGCTGGTTGCGCCGCCCGGCGCGTTTGCGCAAGATGAACTCATCCTGTGCGGCTGGGATGAAGTGTTCGCGTTGAAGGTCAGCGGGCCGGACAGGATTTCCACCAACAAGGTTTGGTCGT
>JAOACV010000432.1 GCA_026417675.1 Verrucomicrobiia bacterium | reverse complement strand
GCACTGGCGCAGCCGCCGGGGCTGTCGGCTTGCTGCCGCCAACGTTCAGAACCCGCCTGAGGAACCGGCCGGGGGAGCTCTTATCGTTGGCGGCGACTTTTTCGGGCGGCCCCTCGGCGATGACCCGACCGCCGGCATCGCCGCCTTCGGGGCCGAGGTCAATCAACCAGTCGGCGCACTTGATGACGTCGAGGTTGTGTTCGATGACCAGCACCGTGTTGCCGGCGTCGCGAAGCTTGAAGAGGACCTCCAACAGCTTGTCTATGTCGGCGAAGTGCAGGCCGGTGGTCGGTTCGTCAAGAATGTAAAGCGTGCGGCCGGTGGCGTGGCGGGCCAGTTCGGCGGCGAGCTTGACGCGCTGGGCCTCGCCCCCGGATAGGGTGGTGGCCTGCTGGCCGAGTTTGATGTAGCCGAGGCCGACCTCGGCGAGCACGCGCAACTTCTCCTCGATCTGCGGCACGGCGCGGAAAAAGGTCAGCGCCTCGTCCACGGTCATCTCCAGCACGTCGGCGATGTTCTTGCCGTGGTAGGTGATCTCCAGCGTGTCGCGGTTGTAACGCTGGCCGCGGCAGGTCTCGCAGGTGACATAGACGTCGGGCAAGAAGTGCATTTCGATCTTGATCAGCCCGTCGCCCTTGCAGACCTCGCAACGGCCCCCCTTGACGTTGAAGCTGAACCGACCGGGGCCGTAACCGCGNACGCGCGCCGTGGGCAGGCGCGCGAAGAGGTCGCGAATGTGGTTGAACATGCCGGTGTAGGTGGCCGGGTTGCTGCGCGGCGTGCGGCCGATCGGCGACTGGTCAATCATCACGACCTTGTTGAGTTCCTCGACGCCGAGGATGGCGTCGTGCTCGCCGGGCTTGTCTTTCGCGCCGTAGAACTTGCGGAAGAGCGCCTTGCGGAGAATCTCGTCCACGAGCGTGGACTTGCCGCTGCCGCTGACGCCGGTGACGCCGATGAAACAGCCGAGCGGGAAGCGGACGTTGATCGCCTTGAGGTTGTTCGCGCGCGCGCCGCGCCCCTCCAGCCAGCCCGCGCGCGGTAACGCGCGTTTGCGCGGCAGGTCAATCTTCAGCTCCCCGCGCAGATAGCGCGCGGTCAGCGACGTCGGCGATTTCAGCACTTCGGCGGCGGGGCCTTCGGCGACGATGTGCCCGCCGCGCACGCCCGCGCCGGGGCCGAGGTCCACGATCCAGTCGGCGCGGCGGATGGTGTCCTCGTCGTGCTCGACGACGATGACGGTGTTGCCGAGGTTGCGCAGGCCTTCGAGCGAGGTGATGAGGCGTTCGTTGTCGCGCTGGTGGAGTCCAATGCTCGGTTCGTCAAGGATGTAGAGGCAGCCTACCAGACCCGCGCCAATCTGCGTCGCCAACCGGATGCGCTGCGCCTCGCCGCCGCAGAGCGTGGCGCTCTCGCGGTCGAGGGTGAGGTAGTCCAGGCCCACGTCGCGCATGAAACGAAGGCGGTTTTGGATCTCCTTGATGATCTCCTCGGCGATCTTGGCCTCCATGGAGGAAAGCTGGAGCGCGTCGTAAAACTCCGACGCCTTGCTGATGCTGAGTTTGCAAACATCAATGATCGTCTTGCCGCCGACGGTGACGGCGCGGCATTCGGCCCGCAGGCGCGCCCCGCGGCAGCCGGGGCATCCGATGCGGCTCATGTAGCCGGAGAGCCGCTGTTTGGTGAATTCGCTCTCGGTCTCGGCGTAGAGCCGCTCTAGGTTCGGGATGACGCCCTCGAACGGGCGCCTGACGGTCTTCCACGCGCCGCCGCGGAAGAAGCCAAACTCGATCTCCTCCTTGCCACTGCCGTGCAGGATCAGCTTGCGCACGTCGTCGCCAAGGTCCTTCCACTTGGTGTCCATCGGCACGTTGCAATGCTTGGCCACGGCGCGCAGGAGCGTCTTGTAGTAGATGATCATCCGCCGGCCGCCCCGACGCCAGGGGGCGATGGCGCCGTTGTCGAGGGTCTTCTCCGGGTCGGGCACGATCAGGTCGGTGTCGAAAACCAGCTTGGTGCCGAGGCCGTGGCACTCCGGACAGGCCCCGTGCGGGCTGTTGAAACTGAAATGCGCGGGCGTCAGTTCGCCGAAGCTGACGCCGCAGTCCACACAGGCGTTCAGCGTCGAGTAGAGCGTTTCGGTCCATTTCTCCTCCACCGACGCGGTGATGATCGTCGTCGGTCGCGGCGGCGCGGTGAGCACGCGGACGACATTGTTGCCCCATTTCAATGCCAGCTCGATCGAGTCGGTGACGCGGACGCGAATCTTGTCGGGGCCGCCGAACTGCGCGCTGGGGATGACCAATCGGTCCACGACGGCCTCGATGGTGTGTTTGCGGGTCTTGTCGAGCTTGATCGGCTGGGGGCGCTCTTCGGGCGACTTGTGGGTGTCGGGCGTCAGTTCGACGATTTCGCCATCAATCCGCGCGCGCACGAACCCCTGTCGCTTCATCTTGTCGAGCACGTCGCGGAACTCGCCCTTCTCGGCGCGCACCAGCGGCGCGAGAACCATCAGACGCGTGCCGCCCGGCGCGGTCAGGATGGCATCCACGATCTGCTGGACAGTCTGGCGGGCGACCGGTTTTCCACACTTGGGGCAATGCGGATGGCCGACGCTGGCGTAGAGCAGCCGCAAGTAATCGTAAATCTCGGTGGTGGTCGCGATGGTCGAGCGGGGGTTGCTGGAGGCGGTGCGTTGCTCGATGGCGATGGCGGGCGAGAGACCCTCGATGAAGTCCACGTCGGGCTTCTGCATCTGCCCTAGAAACTGCCGGGCGTAGGTGGAGAGGCTCTCGACATATTTGCGCTGGCCCTCGGCGTAGAGCGTATCGAAGGCAAGCGAGCTTTTGCCGCTGCCCGACAGGCCGGTGATGACAACCAGCTTGTTGCGCGGCAACTTGAGCGAGATGTTCTTCAAGTTGTGCTGCCTCGCTCCGCCGATGATGATCCAGTCGGTGGACATTTTTTCGATATACCGAATTGGGCAACTTAGCGGCCATGCGGCGGCATTTCGAGAGAAAACTGGACGCGGCGAATAGATTCTCGGCATTCAAACGCGCCGTTGACAGAACGCCAAGGGCGTGGCAGAGAACCACGCTCAACTATGATCAAATACGCGCACGTTCAGGAATGGGTCAACCAGATGGCGACGATGTGCCAGCCGACGGACGTTTACTGGTGCGACGGCTCGGAAGAGGAACACCGGCGGCTGACCGCCAAAGCGGTCAGGACCGGCGAGTTGATTGAGTTGAACCAGAAGAAGCTGCCCGGCTGCTACCTGCACCGCACGGCTGCCAACGACGTCGCGCGTTCCGAGCACCTGACCTACATCTGCACCAGCTTCCAAGGCGATGCCGGCCCCACCAACAACTGGATGAGTCCCCGCGACGCCTACCGCAAGGCGCGCGCGCTGTTCACCGG
>JAOACV010000431.1 GCA_026417675.1 Verrucomicrobiia bacterium | reverse complement strand
GCATCCGTATGCGCCGCACAGACCGGTCTGGTGCCTCACGACGAAACTGCCGATTCGCGACGAGCGCGGCAGGATCATCGGCATCATCGGCTTCTCGCGCGATGTGCGCGCGCCGCTCGACGCGCACGACATTCCCGCCGGGCTTGCCGCTGCGATGGAGCATCTGGAAAACCACTTGGCCGAACCGCAAACGCCTGCCGGCCTCGCCCGCCGCGCCAATCTGAGTCCCTCGAAATTCGCGCGCCTGGTCAAACGCATCTTCGGCATCACTCCCCGCCAACTGATCACACACACGCGCCTCGCCGCCGCGTCGCGCTTGCTGCTGGAGAGTGACCGCTCCGTGGCCGACATCGCCGTGGCCTGCGGTTTCTACGACCACAGCGCCTTCACCCGGGCGTTCCACTCCGCAACGGGGCTGACCCCCCGCCAATTCCGCGCGTGCACAGGCAAAGTCAACAGTGTCGTATGCTGCGGGAGACGATCTACTTTGCCGGCGGCTGCCAGATGACCACGCCCATGTGGTAGCGGCGATGGGCGGGAGCGCCGTTGCTGTAGTAGGCGGTGAGAATCTTGCCATCGCGCATCTGGGCGCTCGCGGGATAGCCGCAATCGCCGCTGAGCAGGTCGCTGACGAGCGTCAACGGCTCGCCCCATGTCTTGCCGTCGTCCGCGCTCAGCCGGGCGAGAACGCCGAACTGGCCTTTGATGCGGTTGCCGTAGGTCACGAGCAACCGGCCGTCCTTCAAGCGCATGAGATGCCCCGGATGCTGTGGCGCGCCGCTGACGGCTTCGGCGAAGGTCCATGACTTGCCGTCGTCGATGGAGCGGAAGAGGTCGAGCCGCTGCTTGGTCTTCTTGTCGCGCGCGTAGCAGGTCACGCGGAGCGTGCCGTCGCCGCCCGGCAGCACGTCACCGAACGGAATGAACTCCGTCCGACCTTCCGTGGCGCGCGGGAACGAATCCTTGTCAACCTTCCACGTCACGCCGCCGTCGGCGGAGCGGCAAACCCACGGCGCCAGAACATTCACCAGCGACAGCACCTTGCCCCTGTCATCCTTCTTCAGCGACCAGCCAGAGGACAGGACGAGCAAATCGCCGTTGTTGGCGACGCCCGCCGCCACGTTCATGCGATTGGCCGAGTCCTCGTGCGGCGCGGCTGTCCCTCGTTTGGCCCAGAACAAGCCGTCGCGGGTTGCCCAAACATCCACATCGCCCTCCGCCCGGCCGTGCGATGGCTGGTTGAAAATGGTGGCGACGATGGTGCCGTCGCGAAGCGTGGCGAGGTTCGGCCACGCGCAGACGTTGTCTATCGCGACGTAGCGCGTCGTGATGATTGGCTCGGCGGCTGACAGATTGCCGGCGAGAAGAACAGTGACAATGACGCTTGGTTTAATGGCCATAGCCTATAGGATGACGCCCGGTTGATACGCCGCAGCGTCGGGAAACTCCTTTGCGATGGCCTGCACGCGGGCGCAGAAAGCGTCCACTTGCTGCGGGGCGTCGCCGGCGTTGGTTTTGCCTGCGTCAATGAGGCGCTGCATATCGGCCTGGGTCAGCTTGAGGCGCTTGTCGTTCACCAGACGCGTGAGGAGATCGTTCTCGCGGACTTTGCCGGCGCGCAAGTCGCGCGCGACCTGCACGGCGTGCTCTTTGATCACCTCGTGGGCGGTTTCGCGGCCCGCGCCGGCTTTGACGGCTTCCATCATCACCGTGGTGGTCAGCAGGAACGGCAGGTAACGCATCAGCTCCTGTTCGATAACGGTGACGAATACTTCCATCTGGTTGAGGATGGTCAGGAAGGTTTCGAGCAGGCCGTCGAGCGCGAAGAACGCGTCGGGCAGCATCACGCGGCGGACGACAGAGCAGGACACGTCGCCTTCGTTCCACTGGTCGCCCGCGAGACCGGCGGCCATGGCGAGGTAGCCCTTGAGGACGACGTGCAGGCCGTTGACGCGCTCGCAGGAGCGGCTGTTCATCTTGTGCGGCATGGCTGAGGAGCCGACCTGGCCCTTGGCGAAACCTTCGGAGGCCAATTCATGTCCCGCCATGAGCCGCAGCGTGCGGGCGAAGCTCGACGGGCCGCTGGCGACGAGGCAGAGCGCGCTGATGACCTGCATGTCGAGACTGCGAGGGTAAACCTGGCCGACGGCGTTGAAGGCGGCAGGCATGCCGAGGTGGTGCAGTATGCGATTCTCCAACTCGGCGGCTTTCCTGGCGTCGCCGTTGAACAGGGTGATTTGATCCAGCCGGGTGCCGACGGCACCTTTGAGGCCGCGGGCGGGATAGGTGGCGATGACGTTCTGGAGATTGCCGAACGCGAGCAGCGTCTCCTCGCCGAACATCGCGAAGCGTTTGCCGAGTGTCGTGACTTGCGCGGCGACGTTGTGCGTGCGGGCCGTGAGCGGGATGTCGCGCGTCTCGGCAGCGCGGCGGGCGATGCCAGCGAGCACGGCGACGGTCTTGCGACGGATTTCCAGCAGCGAGCGGAAGACCTGGAGTTGCTCGACGTTCTCGGTGAGATCGCGGCTGGTCATGCCTTTGTGGATATGCTCGTGGCCGGCGAGCGCGCAGAACTCCTCGATGCGGGCCTTCACGTCGTGGCGGGTGACCCGTTCGCGCTCCATGATGGAAGCCATGTTGACGCAGTTCTTCACCTTCTCGTAGGCCTCAATCACACCATCCGGCACCGCGACGCCGAGATCGCGCTGGCCTTTGAGCACGGCGATCCAGTAATCGCGCTCCAGGCGAACCTTACCCTCGGGCGACCAGAGGTCGCGCATGGGCGCGGTGGCGTAGCGTTCGGCAAGGACGTTTGGGATGAACTCAGTCATGGGATTTCCGTGGTTCGGTGGCATTGTAGGCTGCAACAACGACCCGGCAAGAGTAAAAGCCCGTCATCCGATCTCCGCGATAATCTCCGCCACCTTTACCACGCGCCCGCCCTGCTCGCGGCTGCGAATGCCCGCGATGATGACGGCCATCAATTCGATGGTCTCCTCGAACGGATACGGCCGCTTGCCCGTCCGTAGGAACTCGATGAACGCCACGAGTTGGGCGCGGAATGCGTGGTAGGTGTCGCGCAACGTGACGGCAATCTGGCCTTGGGTGCCGTAGAGGTGAACGCCGCCGAAGCTGCCGTAAGCGTCGTGAATCGCCGCGAGCGTAAGTTGCACGCCGTTGCGGTGGACGACGTGAACGATGTCGGAGCCGGCGCGATGATACGTCTGAGCCGACTCGAATCCCGCCCCGAAGAGCGGCTGGACGGCTTCGAGCGCGTGGATGCCGTAGCGTTCCCACGTCTTGCAGGTGAAGCTCGTGGTCCATCGCAGGTCGCCGAGTTCGTCGCGTCGCGCCGCCACGTCGCGAATCTCCGGCGCGTAGCGCATGCCGCTGTTGGAAAGGATGCGGGTGCCGTCGCGGTGCCAGCGGAT
>JAOACV010000430.1 GCA_026417675.1 Verrucomicrobiia bacterium | reverse complement strand
GGCGTAACCAGAACCAAGATTGAAACCGAAAATAGCTGTTTACAGTTCGGACGTCACTGGCCGCCTGCGTCGATGAGCTTGGACGTCAAGCAGCCGCGCGCATCCAGCACGAAAGGAACGTTCTGAACAGGGCGGACCGTGTTCAAAGTGTGGAAGATCGCGCTCTGCGCATCGTGCTTTGTTGAAGGAGACCGGCGCGGATCGAAGCCTTCGCTCGGCAACGCCGACTCGACGTGCTAGAATGTTGCGCATGAATCAAGCGAAATTGCTGGTCACAGGTTCTGTCGTATTCCTGATGGCAGTGTGGGCGTCGGCGGCTGAAAAGTGGCCTCAATTCAAATTCGACAGCCGCCAGTCGGGCAACGTGCCGAACCGGACAGTTCAGACGCCGCTGGGTTTGATCGCTGCGGCGCCGCTGAGTGACTCGGTTTTCACCGCGCCTGTGATTGCCGATGGCAAGGTTTATGTGGTGGACGGCGCGGGTGTGGCTTGGTGCCTCGACGCGGGGTCGTTGAAGGTGCTCTGGAAGTTCGCCACGCCGGGCGGCAAAGCCAACTGCAACAACCTCTGTTCGCCGGCACTGGCCGGCGGCAATCTCCACTTCGGCACGATGGCGGGGCGCTATTACGTGTTGGAGGCCGCCACAGGCAAAGTGCGCAAGGAGATCTTCTGTGGCGACCCGATTCTCGGCGCGCCGGTGGTCAGCGACGGGCGCGTGTATTTCACGACGCTGGGGTCGCGCGTGTATGCGTTGAAACCCGACGGCGAGGTTTGCTGGACGTGGGACTTTGTGAAAGAGGTCATGCAGTTCACCGGCGATCGCTGGAGCGCGGCGGACTGGCTGGCGCACAAGAAGGGCGGTCGGGTGGATTGGCGGGACCAGTTTTGCTCGACCATCGGTCTTGCCGCGCACGGCAAACGAATCGTCCTGCCTGCCGGCGGACGCGTGGTGTGGCTCGACGACGCCGGCGACCGCGCGCAACTGGCGGCGGTCGGCTTGGTGCCCAGCGCAAGCGGGAAGGAATACCCAGCGCCCTTCGGACTCAGCCTCGGCGAAGACGGCGCGGCCTATTTGCAATGGCATCGCCGCGACAACGCGGGCCGGGTGGAGATTATG
This sequence comes from Verrucomicrobiia bacterium, assembly GCA_026417675.1. Taxonomy (GTDB): domain Bacteria; phylum Verrucomicrobiota; class Verrucomicrobiia; order CAIQCK01; family CAIQCK01; genus JAOACV01. The sequence continues at coordinate 2,314 of JAOACV010000430.1, read as the reverse complement.
CGGCTCGTGGACGGTCAGGTGCAGACCAACTTCGTGCAAGGGACGCAGACGGCCATCAACCTGCCCGGACTGCTGAGTTTTTGCTCGGTCAGCCTGCGCGGCCAGGACGTTTATCGTTGCCGGCCGCAGGAAGGGTTTGGCTTCTGCAAACACGCGCCGGGCGAACAGGAGCCGCAATCGCTCGGCGGCTATCCGTCCATCGCTGCGCCGGTGTTGCTGCGGGATGTAGGCATCTTCGGCGGGCTGGATGGCAGTCTCTACGTCGTGCCGCTCGACGGGCGCGGCCAAGTCTGGTCGTTCAAGACAGCGTTTGGGCGCGCCATCACCGCGCCCGTGGCTGTGTGCGACGGCCGGGTCTATTTCGGCTGCGAGGACGGCTATCTCTACGCGCTCGGCCCCGGTGGGACGGCCCGGTTGCCCGACAAAGACCTCGCGTTGCATCACATCCGCAGCCCGCTGACCAGCAAGCTCGCTGACAGCAAGTATGACTGGTTCACCAACTACGGCGACCTCGCTAACTCCAACGCCAACAGCCAAGGTTTTCGGGCGCCGTTGAAAATGAAGTGGGTGCGCCGTTACGAAGGCACGTTCAAGCATCTGCCAGTCTTCGGCGGCGGGCGGATGTTCACGCACACGGCCGAGGGGCAAATTTTCGCCGTCGAACAGGAAACCGGCCGGCTGCTCTGGCGGCGCTACTGGCCGGGCGTGTATCTGTCGTTCACGTCGCCGATTTACTGGAAAGAACGGCTGCTGTTACCGCAGGGCGGCCTCAAAGAGTCGCGCCTGCGCTGCCTCGACGCCGCCACGGGCAAACAGATGTGGGAAGCGCCGTTCAGCGGCTCGCCGAGTTGGAGCCGGCAGGGGCCGCCGGTGATCTACAAGAACATGGCCATCTACGCCTTCGGCACCGGCCGCTACGCCCCGCAGGGCACGGCCAAGCCGTTCATCATGTCGGGCGTCCCTGTGCCCTCGCCCGACGGCGCGGAGGTGATGAGTTTCATCTACACGCACGACAATCCCTACTATCCGAAGGACAACCGGCCGCTGATCCGCGCGTGGGATTTGGAGACGGGCAAGGTCGTGTGGGAAAAGGATTTCTCCGAATACGGCACGGGCGGCAACGACTGCGGTTTGTGCCTGCTGGACGGCACGCTGCTCTACTCCACGTTCTTCGGCTACGCCGCCACGCGCCGCGGCGAGCCAGGGCCGAAAGGTTTGACCGCCGCGCTCGACCCGGCGACCGGCAAAGTCCGCTGGCTCACCACCGACTATTACGTCACCGCCGGCTGCACCGTGTCCGCCCGCGACGGTCGGCTTTACCTCGGCGGTTACAATCAACCACACGGCGGGACTAAGGACCGTTTCGTCTTCTGCCTCGACGCGCGCGACGGCTCGCTCGTCTGGAAATCCGAGCCGGTGCGCTCGGCGGTCAACGTCGTCAGCGTCGGCGAACGGTTTCTGTTCAGCAACGCCTCCGGTGGCGACGGGCACACCTTCGACCGCGCGACCGGCAAGATCGTCTCGCGCTTCAACTTCAAATACGCCTGCACCCGCTTCACGCTCTCCGAGCCATACGTGCTGGGCGCGAACATGGATCTGATAGACCTCTCCGACGGCAACAAACTCGTCTCCACCGGCCCCGCTCTGGAATCGCGCGAATGCGTCGGCGGCGTCGTCTCCAATGGCCGGCTCTTCTACACCGCCCAAGCCAACGGCCTGCAAATGTCCCAAGTCGGCCGCGACGAGGCCGAACATTGGACTCCCCCGTGGCAGATGAGGTCTGTTTCGGAAAGGTAACCGTTAGTCGCGATCACACTCCTGCGTGACGCGAACAATGGCCGGCCGCCCGACCTACTTTTTGCCCAGGCCGAACTTCTCGTGCAGGACGTTGGCGGCTTTGTCGGCGTCTTGGAGATCCACCACGACGGAGATCTTGATCTCGCTGGTGCTGATCATCTGGATGTTGATGCCGGCGGCCGCCAGCGCCTCGAACATGTCGGCGGCCACGCCGGGATGGCTCTTCATGCCGACTCCAACGATGGAGACCTTCGCGATGCCGTCCTTGGCGGTAACTCCGCCCGCGCCGATGGTCTTGGCTAGCGGCTCCAGGGTCACGAGCGCCTTCTTCAAGTCGTCGGTGCCGACAGTAAAGGTGACATCGGTGGTGCCTTTCTCGGACACGTTCTGGACGATGACGTCCACGTTGACGTTGGCGTCGGCGACGGCGCGGAAGATGCGCGCCGCCATGCCGGGTTTATCGGGCACGTGGGCGACGGTGACCTTGGCCTGTTTCTTGTCCACGGCGACGCCGCGA
>JAOACV010000042.1 GCA_026417675.1 Verrucomicrobiia bacterium | reverse complement strand
ATTTTTGCCGGGGCGAGGTTGTTCACGGCGCGCCGGATCCCGTCGGCGATACGGCGCACCACGAACGGCGGATAAACCGCGTCAGGCTCGCTCTGAAACGCCGGCGCCAGTGTGCCGCCCGAATGCGTGTGGGTCGCCGCGATCAGGATGTTCTCAACCGGCAGACCCAGCTCCTCATGGGCGAGCTTTTTGGCCGCATCAGCCACTTCGCGCGGCAGCAGACAGGTGTCGCACAGAACGATGACCAGCCGCGTCTTGCCGTCGTCGAGCGCTAGGCAGCGCGCGTGCAGCTCGTCGTGGATGTGCGTCGCCGCGCGGTCTTGCATCCCGCCGTTCATGGACGTGCCGAGCCTCGGCGTGATGTTGCTGGTGGCGGCGGGCGTCGAGGCGCATGAGTGGACCTATCTGCCGCGCAACACATTGATCTCCATCCTCGCGCAACTGCGCAACCGCTTTCCGTTCACGGTCGTGGACCTGGCCGACACGGTGGCGGAGACCAGCCGGGCGGTGCTGGATTTCTGCGACGACCTGGTGCTAGTAGTTGGGGCGGACTTGCCGCGGTTGCAGGCGGCCCGGTTGTTTCTGCTGCGGTTGTTGGAATCCAACTTTCCCAATGAGAAGATTCATGTGCTTCTCAACGACACGGGACCGGAGTCGAAAAACATCGAAACGGCGCAGGCCGGGGCGATCCTGGAGTTCCCGATCACGGTGCGGCTGCCCTACGACGGTCATTTGGTGCCGGCTGCGATCAATCTCGGACAGCCCTTTGTGCTGAGCCATCCCGACAAGCCGGTTTCGCGCGCGGTGCGGGACCTGGCGCTGAAACTCGGCGCGGGCGGCTCGCGTCCCTCCGTGCTTGCCGGCTTGTTCAAGTCGCTGAGGCCGAGCCGTCCGGCGTAGCGGGGTCGTGTGTCAGTTTCCCGGAAGAGTCGGACCGCAGGCGCACGCTTGTCTGACTTTCCCCCGACGGTCTTCTTTTACAGGCTTCAACAACGCCTCTCGGCTGCACGATAACACGGGCGGGACACCTTGCAGTTGCACGTGGAAGTCTTCAAGGACGCCTGTGCTGGGTCTGTCGAGGCGCAGGCTCCAGATTTCGCCCTGTGAAGTGTCTTGGGGGTTGGCAACGAACTGATGGGCTTGCGCGATGTTGTCTTTCTCTTCGATCTTGTTGCCGGCGGAATCGCACAGGGCGGCTTTCACGCGCTCGGCGGCGTTTTCGCCCGATACTTTAATCGCAAACTCCTTCGTGCCTGGGGGAACCCAAAAGAAATACTGGCCGGTCGTGCCGAGGAAATGAAACAAGCTGCTTGCGGAATAGAGACACACGCGGTGAGTGTCGGAGCTAACCGTCACCGTCGAATTGCCCGGTTCGCAAATGATCTTGTGCGCGCCGGTTTCGGCGGCGTCGAACGAGTAGGCCGTCTCCTGCTGGGCCGGCGCCGCCTTCAGTTTCGTAAGCTGACCCGCCGGTGAAACGATGCTCACAGGCGTTGGCGCGGACGCGGCTTTGCCTACAGGACGGACTAGGACGGTGAATGATGCGTGCCGGCCCGCCTCGGCCCAGATAAGAAACTCGCAAAGGCCGCGTTGCCTGGCCTTGCACCTGTGAGCCGCGTCGGGCTTTGCGGCGGGCAGGATCGGCTCGAACCGCGCACCCTCAGTGTCGAAGCGCGCGATCTGCTTGAAGCTGCGGTGCGGCATCCACGCGGCGATGAGCTTGTCGTCGAGCCGGTGGGTGACGCGCTTGCCGCCGCGCTGGACGGTGAGCGTGCCGGTGATGTCGCGCAGGCCGCAGCCGCCGGACATGTCTTGGTAAGACATCGGCAGCCGGTCCACGGGGTCTTTGACGGCGCAGTTGATGAACCGGACGCCGCCGATGTCGCCCGCGCTGCCGGCACGGCTGGTGAACGCGATGGGCGTCATCGCCGGCTGGTTGGTGGCGGCGTTGATGACCGCGCAGTTCACGAACCAAACCTCGGCGCCGTGGACGGGCTTGTCGCCGATGACGATGCCGGCATCTTTGCTCGCCTCGAACTGGCAGTTGATGAACTTCACCGTGCCTTTCACAGCCGCCGCGTCGTTTTCGTTGCCGGTGATAAACCGCGCCGAGGTTCGGCAGCCTCGCGCCCGGCAGTTCTCGATGCGCACAGAGATCGGCTTGGATGACGCCCGCAGCGGTCGCAGGTAGAACACGTAGGCGTCGCCGCGGTTGTTCTCGGAGACGCAACGGCGCATGACACAGTTGACCAGTTCCTCCGATTCGTGGTTCGGCTCGAAATCAATGCCGGCCATCGGCGCGGTGCCCCCCGTGTTTTTGAGCACGCAGTTCTCAATGAGCAGGTTGCGGGCGCTGATAACGCTGATGCCCTGCCGGTAGTTGTTGTCGCACACCACGTCCTTGATGACGAAGTCGCTGCACGGCACGCCACGTTGGGCGACGCCCAGATAGATGCCGTCGCCGCCGCTGTCGGCCAGCGTCAGACCCGCGATGCGCACGCGCGAGCAACTGCGGAAGTTGAGCACGTGGCGCCACTCGGCGCGCGTGTATTGATTGGTGTCGTCGTAATCCTGTTTCCACATCCGCAGCGTCGCGCCGTAGCCGGTCAGCGTGATGTTTCGCTTCAGCGACGCCGAGAACAACGAATCGGTCTTGCCCTTGAACGCGCCGCGCCTGGCCTGCACGACGGCGCCGCGCTGAAAAACGATCTCTTGGTCGCTTGCGAGCTGGATTCTGTCCACGATCCATGGGGCGCCCATGTTTTCGACGACGAGCTTCTTCGCGCCGGAGTTGATCGCCGCCTGCAACGCGGCGGTCGAGTCGGCGGGATCAAACCCCCACCACGAGGCGCGCGCCTCCTTGCGTTTGCCGGCGGCGACTTCCCGGACGGCTTGGTCGTTGGGCGGTCGTCTGCCGATTGGGGCGGCCTCCAACACTAAACCGAAGACGAACAGAAAGAAAAACGCCATTCGGAAAGCTTTCATGGGCGCGGACGGTAGCCAGCGCGGGGCGCGCCAAGCAATACTTCTTTTGGAGTCCGCAACGCGAACACAGACCCTGCCTGCACATGGAGTTTCGTGCTTTTCGCTCCACGCACGGCGTCGCAGACCAGTCGGACGCGCCCTATTTCAGTCCAAGCGTCCGTCTCTGCAACGCGATCAGTTCGCGGATTCCCTTCCCTGCCAGTTGGAGCATCTGGTCGAGCTGGGTCTTGCTGAACGTTTGCTCCTCGCCCGTGCCCTGGACCTCCACATATTCGCCGCCATCGGTCATCACGACGTTCATGTCCACGGAGGCCCTGGCATCTTCCTCGTAGTTGAGGTCCAGCAGCGGCACGCCTCCCACGATGCCGACGCTGACGGCGGCAACCTGTTGTTTGATGGGCCACTCCACAACCAGCTTCTGCTGCTGCAGTTTGCGCAACGCCAGCGCCAGCGCGACGAACGAGCCGGTGATCGCCGCCGTGCGCGTGCCGCCGTCGGCCTCCAGCACGTCGCAATCAATCCAGATCGTGCGCGGCCCGATTTTCTCCAGGTCAATCACCGCCCGCATGGCGCGGCCGACCAATCGCTGAATCTCCATCGTGCGGCCATCCACTCGGCCCCGCGTGCTCTCGCGCGGTTTGCGCAGCGCCGTCGAGTAAGGCAGCATCTGGTATTCGCTGGTGATCCAGCCGCCGGACACCTTCTGTTCCTTCATCCAGCGTGGCACCTCCTCCTCGACCGTGACGGCGCAGATGACGCGCGTGCGGCCAAACTCGCAGAGCGCCGAGCCGGCGGCCGTGCGGACGTAGTTCTTGCGAATGCGCACGCGGCGCATTTCGTCGGGCTGGCGTTTGTCGGAGCGGACGGATGAGGTGCTCATGCGAGAGCTTATAAGCGACCGGGCGCGCCATCGCAAACCGGAAACGTGGTGAATTCCGCTTCACGCATGCGGTTTTACGATTTACGTTTCACGCGGTCCATGAACCCTACAGAACTCTATCGGTGCTGGGTCGAGGTGAGCTTTAACGCGCTGCGCGGCAATCTGGCGTGGATTCGCGGGCGTGTGGGACGGCGCGCGAAGATCCTCGCTGTCGTCAAGGCGGACGCCTATGGCCACGGCCTGCCGCAGATCGCCGGCGCGCTGATGCAGGGCGGCGTGGACATCTTCGGCGTGGCGACGCTGGGCGAGGCGCTCGGGGTGCGCGCCGTCGGCGCGGGCTGGCCGATTCTGCTGCTGGGATCGAGCCTGCCGGCCGAAATCGAAGCGACCGTGCGCCACAACATCATGCCGACAATCAGCTCGCTCGACGAAGCGCGGCGATTCCAACGTGAGGCGGCGCGCCAGAAGAAATCGCTGCCGGTCCATGTGAAGGTGGACACGGGCATGGGCCGGCTCGGCTTCTGGCACGAGGAGGCTGTCGCGCCGATCCGTCGCATCGCGGCGATGCCGAACCTGCGTTTGGAGGGGATCTACACCCACTTCCCGTCTGCCGAGGACGACGTTGCCTTTTCGCTGGAGCAGGTCGAGCGTTTCCGCCGCGTCCTCCATCAGCTTGCCGCGCCCCATCCATCCGCAACGATGCGCCATCAACCGCCGATGCGCATCCCGCTGCGTCACGCCGAGAACTCCGCCGGCCTGTTAAGCGTCCGCGAGGGCCGGCCGCGTTTGGGCAGGCTGTTCAACGTCGTGCGGCCGGGGCTGGCGTACTGGTCGTGCCAGCCAACCCTGCCGTCTGTGGCGGGTCTGCAACCGACGCTGAGTTTCAAGAGCCGCGTCATTTTGGTGAAACGCATCACCGCAGGCTGCAGCATCAGCTATGGTCGCACGTTCGTCGCCGACCGTCCGATGCGCGTGGCGATTGTTGGCGCGGGTTACGGCGACGGTTACTCCCGGGCGCTGTCGAACCGCGCGCAGGTGCTGATCCGGGGACGGCGCTGCCGCGTGTTGGGGCGCGTGACGATGGACCAGACGATCGTGGACGTGAGCGAGCCGGTTTTTCGCGACCTCCTCGTCGGCGAGGAAGTGGTGCTGCTGGGCGCCCAGGGCCGCGAAGCGATCACCGCGACCGAAGTCGCCGCATGGGAGGAAACGATTCCTTGGGAGGTGCTGACCTCGATCACCAAGCGGGTGCCGCGGGTCTATATCGGCGCGACCAGCGCGTAAGAGAGCACCGGCCGTGGGAGGTCAGTTGTCGTTCAACCGATAGACGCCAAGCCGCTGGTTGCCGCTCTCGGACACCCACAGCTTCGACTCGACGATGTCAATCGCCAAACCCACAGGATCGTGGAGGCCCTTGTCAGCGGGTTGAGGGGAACAGGCATCGGGATCGGGCTGGCCGATGATGGCGCGCGCGCGCATCGGGTCGCCGGCATTTCCGTCGTAGGCGACGATGCGATTGTTGCCCGCGTCGGCGACAAACATCCATTGGTTGACCTCGTCCAACGCGATGGCCGTTGGACAACACAACCCTCCCGTGCCGCTGGCGCTCTCGGCGCTCTCAAAGTCCGGCTGTCCGAACACCGCGTAGGCGCTGACGCTAACCAGTTCTCCCCGGTCCGCCTCGGGAGTGAACCGGGATTGCAAGGCGGCATTGGTCAGCCGCAGCGCCTCATCCGCATCGCGCACGATGGTTGACGAGGACGGATGGCGCAACCGGAGCGGGAGGGTGTTGAAGAGCAACACCCGGTTGTTCTCGCTGTCGGCCACGTAGAGCTGGTCGTTGGCGTCCACCGCGAGACCCGCCGGCGCACTTAGCGATTGGGCCGACGTGCCCGGCTCGCGCGCGGAAAAGTCGCGCTGGCCAATCACCCCGAAGGCTGCCAGACCGCTGGAGAGCAATTCGATCTCAAAAACCAACACGCGATGATTCAACGTGTCGGACACAAACAACCGCTTGCCGTCCGCGCTTAACGCGACTCCGGACGGCCCCGACAAATTGTGCCGGCCCGCCCCCGCGTCGGCGACGCGAAACCCCTTCTGGCCGATGACATACTCGGCGCGCGGATAGTTCGTCAGCCGACGCGTGTCGAAGAAGAGCACGCGGTTGTTGAGAAAATCCCCGACCCATACGCCGTCGCGCCCGGCGTCGTAAGCGATCCCGTCGGGAAACGCCAGGCCGCGGTTGTTCGGGGTCACCTCGCCCGTGCCGTTGAGCGCCGTCGAGCGCGTGTCGGGCTGGCCGATGACCGCCAGCGGCGCGCTGCCGAGACCGCCGCTGCTGATGTCATAGACTAGGACGCGATGGTTGGCTGAGTCGCAAAGGAAGATGCGGTCATGGACCAAGTCCAGCGCGATGGGTCCGCCCGAAAACGTCTCCACTCCCGGCGGCAAATGCCCCGGTCCGAAAGCAAGCCCGCTACCCTGCGCCAGCCACGCCAGCGTCAGAAAAACAAAATCGAGCAGTCTTCGAGTCACGTTCATACAACGCGACGCAGTCTAAAAAGTTTTCTCTTGGCGCGCAAGCATCACGAAAGCGATCTGTTGCGACCTGTTTCGCCTCATCCGCCGCTGGCCGTCCGCTGGGGTTGCAAGTCATGCAGCTTGAGTCGCACGCTACGACGGCCCTCGTATTCATTCAGTTCAGGCTGGAACACAATGTCCACGGCGTCGCCAGCCTTGAGCGTGCCTTTGAGCGTGCGGACCATGTCAAAGCCCACCGCGTCGAAACTATTGCGGCCGTCCGTCAGCCACAGCTTCAAATGATCGCCTTCTTTGCCCACAGCGCGGGGGTCGGCGCGCAGGCGAACATCGCGTGCGCAGAACAACGGCCGCGGATTTTCCTGGCCCGTCGGCTCCATGAGCGCAAGTTCCTCCACCAGTTTCTCATTCAACTCGCCTAACGATAGCTCGGCGTCAATGTGCCATGCCGGAACAAGCGCGTCTGCGGGAATCGTCTGTCGGGCGTGTTCGTTGAGCGCAGCACGCAACCTGGCGACGTTTTCCGGTTTGATTGAAAGCCCAGCCGCCATCTCATGGCCGCCGAAGCGCAACAACAGGTCGCGGCAATGAGACAGGCCGGCGGTGATGTTGTAGCCCTCGATGCTGCGCCCGCTGCCGCGCCAACCCTCCGCGGTGGCTTCGGGCGGTGTGCCGCCGATGATGATCGTGGGCCTATGGAACGCGCGCAGCACACGCGAGGCAACGATGCCTACAACGCCGATATGCCAAGCCGCGTCGGCCTCCACGATGACGTAGTCGTGATGCGTGCGAAAATCCTTGCTCACGCGCTGCGTCGCCTCCTCGGCAATCGTTTTCTCAATGCTCTGCCGCTCGCGGTTGCTGGCATCAAGCTGGCGCGCAAGTTCAACCGCGCGATGCGCATCATTGCACAATAACAATTCCAGAGCTTGCTCCGCAGTCTGCAAGCGTCCGGCGGCGTTCAATCGCGGCCCGATGCCAAAACCCACGTGATAGGCCGTGACGGGCGCCCTGATTTGCGCCACGTCCAGAAGCGCGCGCAGACCGGCGCGGCGCGTCCGGGCGATCATCGGCAGGCCGGTCGCGGCTAGCAGGCGGTTTTCGCCGACGAGCGGCACGACATCGGCGATGGTGCCGATGGCGGCGAGGTCAAGGCATTGTTTGAGGTCGGTCTCGAACGCGGCTGTGAGATTGCGGGCGCGGCCCTCTTTCAGCAGCGCGTGGCAGAACTTGAAAGCCAAGCCGGCGCTGGCGAGATGCCGCCATGTCGCGATGTTTGGTCCGCGCTTCGGATTGACCACGGCCATGCAAGGCGGCGTCCTAGCGCCTTCGGGGATCTCGTGGTGGTCGATCACAACGACATCCACGCCGCGCTCGGCGAGCCATTGGACTTGGTTGACAGCGGTGGTGCCGCAGTCCACGGCGATCAACAGCTTGGGTTGATGCGCCGCGAAGCAGGCTTCCACGCTGGTTTGGCTGAGGCCGTAGCCTTCCTCCATGCGGTGGGGCAGGTAATGCCCGACCTCGGCACCGAGCGCGGCCAGCAGTTCGGACAGTTGTGCAGTGGCGGAGACGNCATCCACGTCGTAGTCGCCGAAGATGACAACTTTTTCGTGGCGGTTGATGGCGTCGAAAACGCGGGCGACAGCCGCCTGCATATCCGGCAGCAGGAACGGATCGCTGAGGTCGGCCAGTCGCGGTTTCAGAAAACGCTCGGCGGCTTCTGGCGTGCGATAACCGCGGTTGATGAGCACTTGGGCAAGTGCGGGCGAAATACCCAGCGCGTCAGCAAGTTGTCTTTGCAGGGCTGGCTGCGGCTGTGCAATGACCCAGCGGTGTTTCACGGTTCTGAAGAGTGCTGTGGAGCAAACACCGGCGGCGGACGCAGGTCAAGCGCCAGCCGCGGCCGCAAAAGACTTGTTCAGCGGGCGGGATGTGGGCAATATGGGCGCGACGTTTGAACAACAACTTTAAGGAACCAACGGCAATGGAAACGACAGCGAACAATTCCCAGTCCGTCTTCACCGCGGACATGGAGATCAAAGGCAACATCACCACCAAAGGCTCGATCCAAATAGACGGCAAGGTCGAGGGCGACATCACCTGCGGTCACGACATCACCCTCGGCAAGTCGGGCGCCATCAAAGGTAACATTGTTCTGACCTCGATGACCGTCGAAGGCTCCGTGGACGGCAACATCACCGCGCGCGACCGCATCGAGTTGAAATCCACCGCCCGCATCAACGGCGACATGAAGGCCAAGCGGTTCTGCGCTGCCGAGGGCGTGGCTCTGGCCGGCAAGATCGAGAGCACCCCCGGCGAAGCTCCTGCCGCTGCTCCGGCTCCCAAGGCTGAGGAGCGCCCCGCTGCAGCCGAGCCGGCGCGACTGACCACCTACTCCGCCTCCGGCACGGCCCGACCGGATCGCGGCAATCTGTTCACGAAACGTTAGTCGGGCCAGCAGCGCCCACGCCGGGGCGGTCTTGCGCCTGCCGTCAACATCGCTGTCCCGGACGCGGAACGGCCGTTTAGCNGTGCTTGAACGGATGTGCACATCCGTTCCGCGTGGTGTTTTCCTCCCGCTGCTTTCCGCGCCCTCCGTTTGCCTTGTCGCGCAGAAGGCTTGTGATAGGATGGGCGCGAGATTATGAGCGGAAAGGCCAGCAAGAAATCCAAATCGAAACCGGAGAAAAAGAAAACCGCCGCCCGCGCCGCGGGCAGGCCGAAGGAGGAAGAAAAGCTGCAGCCCTCCGCCGCTGAGGCGCCCCCGGCGGAATCGCCGCCAGCAGCGGGGAGCGAGCCGAAGAGCGCGGCGGAGATGATGGCCAAGAAGCAGCGGGAGATTTCCGTCTCGGAGTTCTTCCTGAAGAACCGCCATCTGCTCGGTTTTGACAACGCGCGCAAGGCGCTGCTGACGACGGTGAAGGAGGCGGTGGACAATTCGCTCGACGCGTGCGAGGAGGCGGGGATTCTGCCGGAGATATGGGTCGAACTGATCCAAGTCGCCGACAACCGGTTCCGCGTGATCGTTACCGACAACGGGCCGGGGATCGTCAAGGCGCAAATCCCGCGCGTGTTTGCCAAGCTGCTCTACGGCTCGAAGTTCCACCGTCTGCGCATGAGCCGCGGACAACAGGGCATCGGCATCTCCGCGGCGGGCATGTATGGCCAGCTCACCACGGGCGTCTCGACCAAGATCACCTCCAAGATCGGGCCCAAAAAAAAGGCGCACTATTACGAACTGCAGATTGACACGCGCAAGAACGAGCCGCACATCGTCAAGGATGACGAAATCCACTGGGACCACGCGCACGGCACGCGGGTGGAGATCGAACTGGAAGCGACTTATCAGCGCGGCCGGCAAAGCGTGGACGAATACATTCAGGCCTGCGCCATCGCCAACCCTCACGTGACGTTCCGCTACCGCATTGCGTTGCTGCCGAAGGAGGAGAAACCCGCCACAGACGCCCAGCCGGCCGAGGGCCAGCCGGTGCAAGCGGATTTGCTGAAGGTCAAGCCGCAGCCGGAACTCCCCGACTGGACGGTGTTCGAGCGTGGCACGAAACAGTTGCCGCCGCAGCCGAAGGAGATCAAACCGCACCCGCACGGCATCGAGCTGGGCATGCTGATGCAAATGCTCAAGAACTCCCACGCCCGCAACCTGCGGACCTTCCTGCATCACGAGTTCAGCCGCGTTAGCGACAAGGTGGCGCTGGAGATTTGCCGGAGGGCGCAGTTGGAGCCTACGTCGCGGCCGAGTCTGGTGGCGTTCCGTGAGAGCGAGGAACTCTAC